>JALGVN010000203.1 GCA_025774645.1 bacterium | reverse complement strand
CGGCACGGCGCAGGACGGCGACAACGCCTGGGACCTGCGACGTGACCTGGTCGTGGACACGATCGAGGCGTTCGACCCGGACCTCCTCGGTGTCCAGGAGTGCCTGGACTTCCAGGGCGCGTACCTCCTCGAGAGCATGGCGGGATACGGCTTCGTCGGGGTCGGGCGCGACGACGGTTCGGAGGCCGGCGAGATGTGCGCGATCCTCTACAGGGAGTCCGGCTTCGAGCTGGTGAACTCGGGGCACTTCTGGCTGAGCGAGACGCCCGACATTCCGGGCAGTCGCAGCTGGGACAGCGCCCTTCCGCGAATGGTGTCGTGGGTGAGGCTTCGGACGACGGAGTCCGCAGTGGCGGGGGACGGCGCGGTCGAGTTCCTCTTCCTGAACACCCACTTCGATCACGCGGGTGAGACGGCTCGTGTCCGCTCTGCCGAACTCCTTCGGGCGCGCGCCGGCGAGCTCGCGGGCGGCGACCCGATCATCATCGCCGGCGACTTCAACGCGCCGGCCGTGCGGGCGTCGGACGGACCCTTCAGGGTGCTCGCAGGAGAGGCGGGCGGGACCCGGTTCGTCGACACCTACGGAGCCGCCGAGCCCGAGGGCGGCGAGGGGACCTTCAACGCGTTCGAGGGCAGAACGACGGGTGCGCGCATCGACTGGATCCTCGTGTCGACGGACGTCGTCGTCGGGGAGTCCGGGATCGATCGTACTGAGCGCGAAGGGCGGTACCCGTCGGACCATTTCCCGGTGACGGCGGTCGTCGGGATCGCGCCCGTGACTGCGACGGGCGCGGAGGCCGGGCGGTAGGCCGACGTCCTGCGCGGCAGCCTGCCGGCGCCGCGGGCAAATGCGAGGCTCGATGACCAACCAGGCGAGGGCATACCTCTACGGGTTCGCCGCGGTGCTCCTCTGGTCGACCGTCGCGTCCGCCTTCAAACTGACGCTCCGCTACCTCGACTACGCGCAGCTGCTCCTCTACGCGAACCTGACCGCGCTCGTCGTCCTCGCGATCATCCTGATGGTGAGCGGCAGGCTTCGGGAGATCTTCGCGTGTTCGCGCAGGCAGTACGTCCGGTCTCTCTGGCTCGGACTCCTGAACCCGTTCGTCTACTACCTCGTCCTCTTCAAGGCCTACGATCTGCTGCCGGCGCAGGTCGCGCAGCCGCTGAACCACACGTGGGGGATCGCGCTCCCGCTCCTGTCGATCCCCCTGCTGCGTCAGAGGATTCGCTCGCGGGAGATCGCGGCCGGCCTCGTGTGCTACTCTGGCGCGCTCATCATCTCGACGGGCGGCGATCTCCGCGGGTTCCGGGTCGACAGCCCGCTCGGCGTGGCGCTCGCGCTCGGAAGCGCCGGGCTCTGGGCGATCTACTGGATCTACAACACCAAGGACGAGCGCGATGCCGTCGTTGGCCTCTTCCTGAACTTCCTCTTCGGCGTGCCGTTCGTGCTCGTGTACTGCCTGGTCTTCTCGGACGTCCGCGTCTCGATGGGGCCGGGGCTCCTGGGAGCGGTCTACGCCGGCGTGGTCGAGATGGCGCTCGCGTTCGCCCTCTGGCTGAAGGCGCTCAAGCTCTCGGAGAACACGGCGAGGGTCGGGAGCCTCATCTTCGTGGCCCCGTTCCTCTCGCTCGTCTTCATCCACTTCCTCGTCGGCGAGGAGATCCTCTCGGCGACCCTGATCGGGCTCGCTCTCATCGTCGCCGGCTTCTTCGTCGGCCGCCCGACAAGGACCACCGAGGCAACGTAGGCGGGCGGCGCGCCTGGTGGCCCGCGAAGCGGAGTAGAGGGTACGCACATGGGAACGAACGTCGCGCGCAAGCTCATCGAGTCGCATCTCGTCGAGGGCAGGATGGAGGTCGGCGAGGAGATCGGCATCCGCATCGACCAGACGCTCTGCCAGGACGCCACCGGGACGCTCGTCATGCTCGAGCTCGAGGCCATGGACCTCCCGCGCGTTCGCACGGAGGTCTCCGCGCAGTACGTCGACCACAACCTGCTCCAGGCCGACTTCCGTAATCCGGACGACCATCTCTTCCTCAGGAGCGCAGCGCAGAAGTTCGGAGTGTGGTTCTCGCGGCCGGGGAACGGGGTCAGCCACCCGGTGCACATGGAGCGGTTCGGCGTGCCGGGGAAGACGCTCCTCGGGTCGGACAGCCACAGCTCGGCCGCGGGCTCCCTCGGCATGCTCGCGATCGGCGCGGGAGGGCTCGACGTCGCCGTTGCGATGGCCGGCGAGCCGTACTTCCTCGTCATGCCGGAGGTCATGGGCGTGTGGCTGACCGGAGAGCTTCCGGACTGGGTCAGCGCCAAGGACGTCATCCTCGAGATGCTCCGCCGCCACGGCGTCGCCGGCGGCCGGGGGAAGATCGTCGAGTACTGCGGGCCCGGCGTCGCGTCGCTCTCCGCGATGGACCGCCACGTCATCACGAACATGGGAGCCGAGCTCGGGGCGACGAGCTCCGTCTTCCCGTCGGACGAGGCGACGAGGAAGTTCCTGAGATCGCAGCAGCGCGAGGCGGCGTGGGTCCCGCTCTCGGCCGACGAGGACGCCGTCTACGACGCGCTCGACGAGATTGACCTGTCGACGCTGGAACCTCTGGTCGCACTTCCGACAAGTCCCGGGAACGTCGTTCCGGTGCGCGACGTGGCGGGGAAGGACATCTACCAGGCGTACATCGGCTCGTCCTCCAACCCCGGCCTGCGTGACTTCGCGATCGCCGCAATGATCGTCGAGGGGAACCAGGTGCACGACCGCGTGTCGCTCGACATCAACCCGGCGTCGAGGCAGGTCCTCGAGAGCCTCGCGGCCCTCGGCCATCTCGAGAAACTCATCCACGCGGGAGCGAGAATCCACCAGGCCGGCTGCAACGGGTGCATCGGCATGGGTCAGGCGCCCGCGACGGGGAAGATCAGCCTGCGGACCGTCCCGAGGAACTTCCCCGGCCGCTCCGGCACGAAGGGCGACCAGGTCCACCTCGTGAGCCCGGAGACTGCCGCCGCGTCGGCGCTCACGGGTGTCATCACCGATCCTCGCACGCTCGGTGCGCCGTATCCGAGGTTCGTCGAGCCCGAGGAGATCCGCGTCAACACCGAGATGCTCCTCGAGCCGCCGCCACCCGGGACGCACGTCGCGCTCGAGAAGGGGCCGAACATCAAGGAACTGCCTTCGTTCGACCCGCTCCCCGACGTGCTCGAGGGGCCGGTCCTTCTCAAGGTGGGAGAGGACGTCTCGACCGACGAGATCATGCCTGCGGGCGCGAGGGTCCTGCCGTACCGGAGCAACATCATGGAGATCAGCCGCTTCGTCTTCGAACAGATCGACGAGACCTTCTCCTCGCGGGCGCTCGACCGCGGGAGGACGACGTTCTTCGTCATCGCGGACGGGAACTACGGCCAGGGTTCGAGCCGGGAGCACGCCGCGCTCGCCCCGAGGTACCTCGGCCTTCGAGCTGTCCTCGCGAGGGGCTTCGCACGAATCCACTGGAAGAACCTGGCGAACTTCGGGATACTCCCGCTCACGTTCCTCAACGAGGCCGACTGCGCGCGAATCGAACAGGACGACGAGCTCGCGCTCCCCGGCATCAGGGAGGCGGTCGAGGCGGGCAGCCGGGTCGTGGTGCGGAACGCCACCAAGGGGGAGAGCTACGAGCTCGAGCACGGGCTGAGCCGCCGTCAGGTCGAGATGGTGCTCGCCGGTGGCCTCCTGAACGTCGTGCGGGGCCGGCAGTAGGAGGGCGGCAGTGGCTCCCGCGGCGATTCCAGGGCACGAAATCCCGAATCTCAACGTCCGCTGCGGCGTCGAAGTAGTGGTTGCCGATTTCATTCACGGGGCCAGAGACGGACTGCGGCCGGCAGTGGTCTGATACAGAGGAGAGGTCATGGCTGTACGGAACATCATCATCATCGACGAGGACAAGTGCGACGGGTGCGGCGTCTGCGTGCCCGCCTGCCACGAGGGCGCGATCCAGATCATCGATGGGAAGGCCAGACTGGTCAGCGAGACCTACTGCGACGGCCTTGGTGACTGTCTCGGCGAGTGTCCGCAGGACGCCATCACGATCGAGGAGCGAGACGCTGCCGACTTCGACGAGAAGGCGGTACAGGAGCATCTGACGAAGATCGGAAGAGCCACTCCCCAACCGTCGGCCGCGCACGAGCACGCGCCGCACGGTGGCGGGTGCCCCGGTTCGGCGATGCGGAGCTTCGAGCAGCCGGCGCCGGCTCAGCCGACCGCGGCTGCGACGGCCAGGCAGTCGCAGCTCGGACACTGGCCGGTCCAGCTCATGCTCGTGCCCCCGGCGGCGCCGTTCCTGAAGGGCGCGGACGTCCTTCTGACGGCCGACTGCGTGCCGTTCGCGACGGCGAACTTCCACGAGGAGTACCTCGCCGGAAAGGCCGTC
>JALGVN010000202.1 GCA_025774645.1 bacterium | reverse complement strand
GCGGGCTGGGGTGAAGTGATCCAGCCGACCGAGCTCCAGAGCGACCTCCCCGTGGCCGCGGACAGCAACGTCATATACAAGTTCGATCACCCGACGCTCTCGAACGAGTACTACCTGATCGAGAACCGTCAGCGGGTCGACCGCGACGCCAACCTGACCGACGACGGCATCGCCATCTGGCACATCGACACCGAGGGCAACAACAGCAACCAGCAGCAGACGCCGGAACTGCACTACCTCGTCACGCTCGTCCAGGCCGACGGTCGATGGGACCTCGAGCACAACGCGAACGGCGGCGACGGCACGGACCTCTACGCGGCTCCGCAGTACACGGACTGCACGCCGTACACGCGCCCGGACACGGACTGGTGGGACGGGAGTCCCTCCGGCCTGTCGTTCACCAACATCGGTCCTTCGAGCACCGTGATGAGATTCGACTACGAGGACCAGCCGCCGGTGCGGCCGGAGGGGCTGACGGCGGTCGCCGGCGAGCTCTCGGTCGCCCTCAAGTGGCTTCCTGTTCCCGTCGCGGACATCGACCACTACATCGTCGAGCGCGACACCAGCGACCTCTTCGGAGCCGGCACAGTGTCGGCGTCGGTCGTGGACACCGCATACGTGGACGGACCTCTGCCGAGCGGCCTCGAGCACTTCTATCGCGTCTCGGCCGTCGACCTCGCGGGCCAGACGGGAGAAGCGAGCACCACCGTCTCCGCCGTGCCGCTCCCGGACGTGGCGCCCTCGGCTCCCACGGAGCTCGAGGCGATCGGTGGCGGGGGGATGATCGCGCTCAAGTGGCCGCTGAACCCCGAGGTGGACGTCACCGGCTACCACGTCGTGCGGAGCGTCGAGCCCTCATTCGCGGACCCCGACACGCTCGAGGTCGCGTCCGCGGGCACCTGTTCGGACTCCACGTGTGCGCCCGGCAGCGCCTACTGGTACAGCATCATGGCGGAGGACGCTGTGGGCAACCTGAGCGAGCCGAGCGAGCCGGCCGCAGGCGTCGCAGTCGACGGGCAGGCCGTCTTCGTCGACCAGTCGAACCCGGGGGCGCAGAACGGCTCGCAGACGAACCCGTGGCGCAGGATCCCGATCGCGGTTCTCTCGGCGGATCCCAACGACGTCGTCATCGTCTATCCGGGGGAGTACGTCCACCCCTTCGAGCTCAAGGACGAAGTTGCTGTCGTCGGCATGCGGGGCCCGGCAACAACGTCGATCACGGCTCCCGTGAACGGGACCGGCATCGGCGGCGCGACCATCTTCAAGGGGTTCAGGCTCGACGGCGGCGGCACCGTCGCCACGGGACTCGATCTCTTCGGATGCGACCTCTCCGTCGAGGACTGCGAGTTCGCGAACATGACGAGCGCGGGGATCAGCACCCATCACGGTGGCTCGCCGCTCCTCGTCCGGAACGCGTTCATCGGGAGCCAGACCGGCCTCACGTGCCTGGACACGGCCGCGCCGATCCTCAACTCGAACACGTTCCAGGGGAACGCGTTCGCGAACATCTTCACATCCGGGAGCCCCGGCCCGCACGTCGGGATCGGGCTCGCCGGCGCGAACGACTTCCTCGATCACGGTTCGTTCATGATCTTCAACACGGGCGCGGCGACGATCGCGGCCGAGTACAACTACTGGGGTAACAACTGCGTCGAGGCGTCCTGGTTCGCCGGGGCCGTCGACTACACGCCTTGGACCGACGAGACTCACACGGCGGAGTTCTTCGACTGCGGGAGCGGCGTGCCGGAAGACGAGATTCCGCGGGTCGCCTTCGCGGGTCCGAGTTTCCCGAATCCGTCGCATCACGAGACGAGCATCGCCTTCGGGCTTCCGTCGCCCGACGGGGCCGCCAGCCTGCGGATCTACAGCGCTTCCGGCAGGCTCGTCCGGACGCTCGTGGACGGTCCGGTGCCTGCGGGCAGCCACGTCGCGCACTGGGACGGGAAGGACGACCGCGGGGAGAAGGTCTCCTCCGGGGTCTACTTCTACAGGCTCTCGGCCGGAGGGTTCGAAGGAACGGGGAAGATGGTCCGTCTCAGGTAGGCACGGGGTCCGGTCGGGTCCCGCCGACACCGGGGACGGCGTGAGTCCCTCCATCAGGCTACTCCAGGAGAGACACCATGCATCGTGCCACGACATCGCTTGTGATCCTGCTTCTCCTGGGGACCTTCGCCCTCGGGGCGCGGGCCGCCGGTCCCGACAACAGCGTCGAGTGGAACGGTGTGTCGCACTTCCCGTCGCACGACCGCCGGCCGCTGTGTCCAATCGACGGCGAGTCGTTCGAGGTTCTGTTCCAGGCCTACGCGAACGACATCACCTCGGCGCGCCTGCACGTCGACGACGGGAGCACGACGTGGGTGGTCGCTCTCCTCACCGATGTGCGGGGGCCGTACGACATCTGGACGTCCCAGGTGCCGTCGACCGCGTCCACGGCGCTCTCGTACTACTTCGAGCTCACCGACGGCACCGACACCGACTACCTGAGCCGAACCGGCATGTCGCCGAGCGTTCCCACGGACGGGGGCTTCGGAATCGACTACGACACGCTCGAGCACGCGCCGGCCGGCGCCACGCCGCATCCGGGCGGAGGGACGGTCTTCAAGGTCTGGTCGCCCGACAGGACCGTCTGCCACGTGCGGGGCCAGTTCAACGGGTGGGGGACCGGCGATCCGATGGACAAGGTGGGCGAGCACTTCATCCTGTACGTACCGAACGCGTCTGCCGGGCAGCAGTACAAGTACTACTTCCAGAACAGCCACTGGAACACGGACGCCCGTGGCAAGGCGCTCATCGCCACCGATAACTACAACGCGGTCATTCAGGACCCCTTTGCCTACGTCTGGCAGGTCGACGACTTCGATGTGCCCGAGCTCGGAGAGATGGTGATCTACCAGCTCCACGTCGGCACGTTCGCCGGGCGGAACGACCCCCAGGGCTCGACGCCGTTCCCGTCGCGCTACGTCGACGTCGGCGAAAGGGCGCAGCACCTCGCCGATCTCGGCGTCAACGCCGTCATGCTGAACCCGATCAACGAGTTCCCCGGGGACTACTCCGCCGGCTACAACCCGATCTCGCAATGGGCGCCGGAGTGGAAATACGGTACCCCCGACGACCTCAAGTGGATGATCGACCAGCTCCACGCGCACGGAATCGCAGTTCTCCTGGACATCGTCTGGAACCACTTCTCGTTCACCGACAACTTCATGTGGGACTATGACGGGACGCAGATCTACTTCGACGATCCTGCCGTCGAGACACCGTGGGGCAGCCAGGCCGACTTCGACCGCGCGGCGGTGCGCGACTACTTCGCCGACAGCGCACACTACTGGCTCGAGGAGCTCAGGTTCGACGGTTTCCGGATGGACGCCACGAGCTACATGAACATCTTCCCGCAGGAAGCATCGGGCTGGAGCCTCATGCAGCGCCTGAACGACGAGGTCGACAACCGCTCGGTCCACAAGCCGATGATCGCCGAGCAGCTCCCGGACAACTCGTGGGTCACCCGCCCGACCTCGCTCGGGGGCGCGGGCTTCGACTCCCAGTACCACGACCAATTCACCGACCGTCTGCGCGAGGTCGTCTTCGGCGCCGCGTTCGGCGGGGCCGACATGTGGAAGATCCAGAACATCGTGAACGGCAGCGGGACGTACCTCGAGAACAGGTATGCGACGAACTACCTCGAGCTTCACGACGAGGCGTGGCCCTCGAGCGGCGGTCAGCGGATCGTGAAGTCGATCGACACCACGTCTCCGCACGACGACATCTTCGCGAAGGGGCGCACGAAGCTCGCACAAGGGGTCGTCATGGGCGCGCCCGGGGTGCCCGCGATGCTCCAGGGAACCGAGTGGCTCGAGGACTCCGACTTCGGGACCGATCCCCCGAACCGCATCGACTGGTCGAAGAAGACGACGTACGCCGGGATCTTCGCGTACTACCGCGACCTGATCACGCTCCGGCGCCTGAGCCCGGCGCTTCGGGCCGACGCGGGACACCAGGTATTCCACGTGAACGAGAGCGGCGACGTCATCGCGTGGCAGCGCTACGACGGCGGCGGGAACGTCCTCGTCGTCGTCGCGAGCTTCTCGAACGGCAACTACGGGAGCTACCGGATCGGCCTCCCGCAGGGCGGCGACTGGTTCGAGGTCCTGAACAGCCAGGCGAGCGAGTACGAAGGCAACGGTCTCACGAACCCCGGCACGATCGTGCCCGACGCGATTCCGCAGGACGGGTTCGCGCAGTCGGTCGAGATCACTGTCCCCCAGATGGGGTTCATCGTTCTCTCGTGGGGCGAGTCGACGTCGGTGCCGGGCGGTTCCGACGACCCGGCCGAGGTCGGGGAGGGGCGGCTCCTGCGAGCGTTCCCCAACCCGGTTCGCCCGGGCATCGGACGCACGACGATCGAGTTCTCGCTTCCCACCGAGGAGCGGGTCCGGATCGCGGTCTACGACGTCACCGGCAGAAGGGTGCGCGTG
>JALGVN010000035.1 GCA_025774645.1 bacterium | reverse complement strand
GGCGGAGACCAATCCGTCTGAAGGTCGAGGAGGCCGAACGGATCGACGCGTCCACGACCGAGGCCGCGCGCGAGCTCACCGAGTGGAACGAGCGCCGCGCGCGACGGCGGGGCGAACGCGACAGGCCGGAGGACATCCGGTCCCCCTCCCGGCTCGACCGCGACCGCGCCGAGCCGATCGAGCTCGCCGGTCGGTCCGCGAAGGAGGGAGGCTCACGAGAGGGCGTCGATGGACGTGAGCTCGGGACGCTCGTGCACGAAGTGATGGAGAGAATCGACCTCGACGCCCCCGGGAAGGTCCCCGGTGTCGTGCGCGCCCTCGCGAGGCCGAGGGGGACGAGCGACGAGACGGTGCGGCTTGCGGGTGACCTCGTCGCCGGCTCGCTCTCGGCGCCGGTCATCGAACGCGCCCGCGCCGCCGGCCGGTCGTGGCGCGAGATTCCGTTCTGTCTCGATTCGGACGGCGCGGTTCTCGAGGGGAAGATGGACCTCGTGTTCGAGGAGGACGACGGGCTGGTCGTGGTCGACTACAAGACCGACGCGATCGGAGAAGGCGGCACGAGGGAGCTGTCCGCCCGCTACGACGTGCAGGCACGAGCGTACGGGCTCGCGCTCGCGGCCGTCAGCGGCCGCTGCGTGAAGGAGGTCGTCCTCCTCTTCATGCGGGGACCAGTCGAGGAGAGGATCGACGTCGCGGACGCGTGCGGTTCTCCCGAGACGGCACGCCGCTCCCTCGCGGAGCTCCTCTCCCGCTGGGAAGTTCCTCAGGAGTAGCTCGCGCAGCTCCAGGACGGCGCGCGGGCGTCGCCGGACCGCCGTCCGCTCCCGGAACCCTCAAGACGACCAGAGACAGAACGCCCCCGGATCGCTCCGGGGGCGCCTGCAGCGCCAAGTTCTGTGCTTCTCCTGCCAGCCGCTGTCAATCCTGAGAGGCGCGCCACGACCGTCGTGGCGTCCGTCCGCAAGGGGGGCGATCGGAGAACCTCTGCTCTCTTCGACAAGAGCATTATACCACAGGCTCTGAGGCTTAGTCAAGCCCCTTCCGGGAACTCTCCCCGGCCAACAGAAAGACAGGGTCCCCGGCCGTCGCCGGCGAGGACCCTGTAATCGCCATCCAGACACGAGATTACGCCTGTTCGAGGCTCCTGCGCGCCTACTTGAGCAGGATCATCCTCCGCGAGAGTGACTCCTCGCCCGTCTCGAGCCGGTAGAAGTAGACGCCCGAGGCCACGTCCCTCCCGGCGTGGTCCCGGCCGTCCCACGGCGTCGTGTGCCGGCCGGCGACCGCGATCTCCGCGTCCGCGAGCGTCCGCACGAGCCTGCCCGAGAGATCGTAGACCCTGAGGTCGACGACCGCAGGAGCGGGCAGGTCGTAGCTGATGAGGGTCACCGGGTTGAACGGGTTCGGGAAGTTGCCGTGGAGCACCGTCTCCGAACCGGACGCCCCCTGCCCGGCGATCCCCGTCGTCCACTCACCTTCCATGACCTCGATCACCTGGTCGGCGTCAACGCCGACGGCGCGCTCGACGAGCCCGGACAGCCACCGCACCTCGAGCGTATCGGCGACCGCCGCCGAGCCCAGTCCGAACTCGACCGGGAGCGAGTTCTGCGAGAGGTAGCCCGAACCGCCGCAGACCTCGCGAGTCATGGAGACCCCGCCCGCGACGACCCGCACTCGCGCTCCGATCGCGCACCGGCTCGAGTACGTGCCACGGAGCCTCACCTCCAACCAGTGCCCGTCGCTGCCCACGTCGTTGCGGAGCAGACGGTTCGCCCCGTCGTTCGCCACGTAGAGATCGAGGTCCCCGTCCGCGTCGTAGTCGGCCCACGCGGCACCCCACGTCGAGCCGTCGCCGGCGATGGGACCCGACGAAGCGTCGGCGAACTCCCACGCCGGACCGCCGAGGTTCTCGAAGAGCCGGTTCGGCGTCGTGCTGTTCGCGAGGAAGAGATCCAGGTCGCCGTCGTTGTCGTAGTCGCCCCATGCTACTCCGGTACCGTTGCCGGTGTCCGCGAGAAGCGTCGGGGTTGCGTCGGTGAAACCACTCGCCCCGTCGTTCCGAAGCAGTCTGTTGCCCGCGAAGACCTTCGACAGGTAGAGGTCCGGGTCGCCGTCGTTGTCGTAGTCGCCCCATGCGGCGCCCGTGCCGAACCCGCCGTCATCGAGCGGGTCGTACGTCACGTCACCGAATGCGCACGAACCGAAGTTCTCGAGGAGTTTGTTCGCTCCCCCGTGTGTGACGAGGTAGAGATCGAGGTCGCCGTCCAGATCGTAATCGGCCCACGCGGCGCACCTGCTGTTGCCGTCGTCCGCCAGCGGGTAGCAGACGGTGTCGACGAACTCCCACGTCGGCGCGCCCACATTCTGGAGGACCTTGTTAGGGCCGTTGTTGGCGACGTAGACGTCGAGATCACCGTCGCCGTCGAAGTCGATCCACGTCACTCCGTAGGTCTCGCTCTCATCGCCGAGAGGACCCGTCGTCGCGTCCGCGAAGACGCCGCCGTCGTTCCGGAAGAGCTTGTTGGCGCCGTCCGAGTTCCCGACGTAGAGGTCGAGGTCGCCGTCATTGTCGTAGTCGCCCCACGCGACGCCCGTGCCTGCCCCCGCGTCGTCCAGCGGCGCGGCCGTCGCATCGCGGTAGATCCCGTCGGCGTCGAGTCGGAAGAGCCTGTTGGGACCGTCCCAGTTCGCGACGTACAGGTCGAGATCGCCGTCCAGGTCGCAGTCGCCCCACGCGACGCCCGCGCCCCTCCCGGAATCGCCGGTGTCTCCCTCGTACACGACCGACCACGGGGCACCGCCCCGCTCGATCAGCGGGACGACGGCGAGGCCCTCGTCCCCGGCGAAACGCATGCAGCCGGGTCCGCCGCAGTCGGGGTAGTCGGCGTTGGCCTGGTCGAAGGCGGACCTGACGGTCCAGCCCTGGCTCATGTAGGTGAACAGAGCGGTCTGCCAGTCGATCGACTGGATCCAGCAGTCCGCGCACCACTCCTCGGACATCCCGCAGTAGCCGACCGTGACGGTCTCGTCCGTCGAGCCCTTCCGGAACTCGTGCGAGAACGTCTCGTCGCCGGTCGAGCACATGCCGTCGCAGCTTCCGAGGAACGTGAACGGCATCTTCGTGTATTCGTTGATCCAGACCTCGACCATGTCGTCGTTCGTGCTGACCGCATACTGGCCGCCGCTGCAGCCGTTCGCGAACGAGTTGCTGCCGCCGTGGGCGAGCTCGTAGAAGAGCGCGACGTCGGACGACTGAATCGCGGCCTGGATCTCCACCTCGCCCGGCCAGACGACGTGCTCCGTGGCGTAGCCCATGAGGTTGAACCACTGCATCGCGTTCGAGGACCATGGGTTCCAGCTGCTGGCGCACGGTCCGAAGTATATCGGCCCCGTGAGCGAGTACGCGGTAAACGGCGGCGGTACGCCGGGACCGAGGACGTCGCCGGTGACGGCGTCCACGGCCGTGATCTCGGCGTGGCCGCTCGTTCCGATGCTCGTCACGACCCAGCACGGGTTCGAGGGCGCGGGCACGAACGGGAAGACGTCGGACTCGGGCGAGATGACGTAGAGACGCGAGAAACGGACATCCCCGTCGACGTGGGCCTCGGCCTCGCTCCGGGAGATCAGAGGGCGCGGCAGGTGGTCAGGAAGGTCGTCTCGCCAGTGGGTCTTCCGGGAGACGAGCTCGCCCGTGGACGCGTCCAGCTGGTAGACGATGTAGTCCTTCTCGACGACGGCCTCGTCAATCGTCCGGCGGTGATGGTAGACCGCGAGCCCGCCGAACGCGTGCTCCTCGAAGTAGAGTCCCTGGTCGCCGTACTGCTCGAGGAGTTCGGCGGGAAGCTCTGCCGCGGCCGGCGCCGCGAGCGCAGTGAGGAACGCCGCCAACACCGCAATCAGCACGACCGTCGCGGAGACCGCGCCCAACACCGCCGATGCTCCCGCCCGCCTAGTGTAGCCGTCCGCCATAGTGTGTCCCCTTCCCGCTCAGGAAGACCTGTCGACCGCCCCGGGGCCGCCCCCCCGATCGATTCGGCCGGACATGCGCTGGGGCCGGCAGGCCGGCCCCAGAGTCGTTACGTATCCGAGATCCGCCGCGCGGCGACTGCCGCTACCGCACGTACACGAGCTTGGCCCGGTCGGCACCGGCGTCGGTCACCAGCCGCGCGAAGTAGACGCCGGACGAAACGAGCTCGCCCCTCGCGTCCGCACCGTTCCACGTCACTGCCCCCGCGCCGTGCTCCGAGACGGAGGCCGGGAGCCTCCTGATGAGCCTCCCTCCCGCCGAGTAGATCTCGACCTCGGCCGGGCGGGCGGCGGGTGCCGCGAAGGTCACGGTCGTGCTCCCACGAAAGGGGTTCGGGGTCGCCCCGAGTATCTTCGTCCCCGTGGGCTCCTCGTCGGACACGCCGGTGCCCCACGGCGTCAGCGAGGCGTCGATCACGATGAGCCCCGTCGTGTCGACCTCGACGCCCTCGAACGTCTGGTTGAAGTACCCGAGGGCGATGAACTCGACCGTGTAGGTCCCTGGCGTCAGCATCCTCCAGTACCGACCGTAGTCCGGGTCGGTCATCCGGGGGTAAATCTGCTCGGACCAGTTCTCGTGCACCTTCACCTCGGCGACGAGCGGCGCGCGGGTCTCGCTGTCCGTCACGTGCCCGGTGATGCCCGGGCCCTCGGCGCGGTCGAGGAGGTAGTATGCGCCCGTGGCCTGTCGCTGGCAGATGTCGTCGACCCTCGACCCCTCGGGGTGGCTCTCCTGGCTCAGGATCTCGTTCGTGAGCCCGATCGTGCCGACGACGCCGTACTGCCAGTTTCTGGCCTTGCCGGCGGTCGCATACCCGTAGACGGCGGTGAACGGGACGTCGTCCTCTCTCAGAGTGTGGTTCGCGAGCTCGGTCGCGACGTCGAAGATCACGAGGTGGTCCGGCGAGAAGCTGTAGCCCGCCCAGTACCACGGGTAGTAGATGCAGTACCCCACGGAGCTCCGCGGGGTGTGGTAGTTCAGCGAGAAGATCGGCTGGTGCGTGAGGCCGAAGTCCCGGATGATCTGGGTCTCGTTCTCGGAGAACCCGTAGGGCCCTCTGTAGTACTCGTTTTCCGGGTTCCCGCTCCCGCCCTCGTCCCAGTTGAAGTCGTAGTTGTTGTTGAGGTCGACTCCGTCGTAGTCGAGGTCGAACTCGCCGTTGTCGTTGTTGTCCCGCTTGTTCTTCCGCCAGATGTCCGAGATGTCGTCGGTGACGACCTCGTGGCCCTCGGGGTTCAGGAGCGGGATGAACCAGATCTCGTTCGCGTCGATCCACGCGGTGACCGAGTCGACGACGCCGTATCCGGTCGTCAGCTCGTCGATCATCCACATGCAGATCTCGAGCCCCATGACCTCTTCGGCGTGGTGGACGCCGTTGTAGAGGATCACCGGCTCGTCCTCGTTGACCCCGGGGTTGTCCGAGATCTTGAGCGACCAGATCGGATAGCCCAGCTCGGTCGAGTACCCGATCGTGTCGAGCACCGTGATCGCCGGGTGAGCCGCGGCGGTCGCGAGGAGCTCGGAGCGAACCTCGTTCATCGTGTGGTAGCGCTCGTCGAGCGCCGCGGCCTGGGCCGCGAGTCCGACCGCGAGGAGACACGCCAGGAGGACCCCGCCGTGCCGCCCCAGGCCGAACCACTCTCGTCTGCCTTCTTTTCTCGTCATGTCAGTCTCCAGCCCCGGGTGTCGCTACTTGAGAAGGATCATCTTCCGCGCGTGCTCCTCGCCGAGTGCCGTGAGGCGGCTGAAGTAGACGCCGCTCGCGACCTTCTCGCCCGAGGAGTTCGTGCCGTCCCACGTCACGTTGTGGAAGCCCGGCCCGACCTCGCCGTCGACGAGCGTCGTCACGACCCTGCCGGTGATGTCGTAGATCGAAAGCTCCGCGCGGCCGCCCATCGGCATGCCGAACGCAATCGTCGTCACCGGGTTGAACGGGTTCGGGCGGTTCTGCCCGAGCACGACCCCGAACGGAACCTCGCCCTCGGGAACGTCGGACGAAGGATAGCCGTCGGGCGGATCCGTCGTGAACTTGATCGCCCTACCCGCGGCGAGCTCGGCCGCCTCGACGGGGCGCAGGCCGCTGAACGCATAGAGCACGCCGTCGGTCTGGGTCGGGTTTTCGATCCCGACCGTCGAGTAGTTGTGCGTCTCGTTGATCTGGAAGCTGTCGCAGTCGCAGATCTCGTAGTACTGGAAGAGGATCTCGCCGTCGCCGCTCGTCGTCGGGTAGACGTTCTGGTCGTAGAGGACGAGCTCGAAGGTCTGCAGCATCGTGTCGGTGCTGTCGTACTGCGCCACGACGCGGCTCCACTCGACGACGTACCGTCCGTCCCCGAGATCCTCCGTCAGGACCTTGCCGCCGGTTCCCGGGTTCAGGTCGTCCCAGAACGGCGCGAGCATCGCGTCCGGTCCGAGCCCACACGGGATCGTCGAGTTGCGCGGCTGGTGCTCCCAATAGGGAGCCCCTCCGAGACCGACGTTGCCGTTGGAGCAGATGGCGATCGTGTCGAAGTTCTCGCCGTAGTAGCGGAACGTGAACGGCAGGGCGACATCGACAACCGACTCGTAGATGAACCCGAGGTCGGTCCCCGACCCGCCGTACGCCGGATCGATCTCGATCCAGGAGTACGCGGGCGCTTCGGCGTAGTCCGTGTCCGTGTCGTCGTAGCAGTAGTAGCCGTACGCATCGGGGTCGAGCGGAGACGTCGATGCCGGCGTGCCGACCTCGAGGTCGAAGAGCACGAACTGCGAGAGCCCGCCGTCGCCCGTGAGGTCCAGGATCATCGTGAAGTCGTGCCCGACCGCGACGTCCGAGGCCGCCGTGAGCGAGAACGTGTTGCCGGAGTTCGAGTTCATGCCGGCCGCGGGGACGGTGCCCCAGTCGCCCTGATCGTCGGTGATCGTGAGGCCGGTGGCCGGTCCGACGAGCGTGCCGGTAATCGAGGTCGCGTCGAGCGCTCCCCCGTTCGAGAGCGCGACCTCGAGCGTCGCGGACTCTCCCGGGTCGAGCACGCCGTCGCCACCGTCATCGATGATGAAGGTGAAGTACGAGAGAAGCGGCGCGCCGACGACGAACCGGAGTTGGCTCGAGTAGGTCACTGCCGCGTCGTCCTTCGCGTACAGGTTGTAGACCATCTCCGTGCCGTCGGGCGTTCCGAGCGGGATGTCGACCACGAACGGCGAGTCGCCGGAGTCGGTGAGCCCCGCGGGGATGTCGCCGTACGAGACGAGCTGTCCGGTGGTCGGGTTCTCAAGACGGCACTCGACCCCGGTCCCGGGGAGCACCCCGTAGTTCTTGAGCTCGACCGTGACCTCGATGGTCTCGCCGGGGTTGGGGACGCCGTCCCCGTTTCCGCTGCTGCCGCCCGAACCGTCGTCGTCGAACAGGTGGCTGTACCAGCCCACGAAGACGTCGTCGGCGACGACGTTGAAGGTCCCGACGTACGGCTTGTAGTTGTCGGCGAAGACCGTGATCGAGACCTCACCCGGTGTCAGCGCGTTGATCGGGACCGAGATCGTCTGCCCGCCTTCGAGCACCCTGACCTCGTACGACTCTCCGTCCTTCCAGACGATCACCTCCGCGCCCGGAACGACGCCGCCGCGGCCGGCGTCCTCGACGCCCACCGTGATGACGTTCCTCCCGAGCGGGACGGTCGAATCGTGGGTGACGGAGAACCCGCCCGGCCTCTTCGTCCTCAGGTAGAGCTCCGGGTCACCCACGACGCTGTAGACGTCGAAGTAGTACCTCACCCCGAACTCCTCCTCGGGGTCCGCGTAGAGCGGGAAGTTCTTCAGGATCTCGAGCTTCCCGCGGACGTGCGCCTGGCCGAAGTGGGTAAGCCCTTCCTTGAAGATCCCGTCGTAGATGCCGATGTCCATCGCGTTGTTCCACTTCGTGTGCGTGGAGACGTCGCTCGCCCCGATGATGGCCGGGCCGCCCTTGAGGTCCGAAGGCGAGCCCGCGCGAATCCACGCCTCACAGAACGCGGGTTCGAACCCCCAGCTGTCGAAATTGCCCGTCCCGCACACGACGCTCGTCATGACCGGGAGCATCTTCCCGTTCGAAAGGGAGTTCACGTCGTTGATGTAGAACTCGGGGAAATGCCAGCCCTGCGCCGCCGCCCAGCCCCGGTAGTTCACGAAACCGACGCCGCTGTTGATGGAGGCGGTGATGTCGGCAGCGGTCGCAGGGGGCTGCCCCGCCATGTGGAACAGCGTGTCAACCTGGGTGTACCCGTTGTCGAACAGAATCTCCCTCACGCGGAGCGTCGTCTGACGAGGAGATGTGACGTGATCTCCCCCCTCGTCGGTTGCGACCATGAGTGCCTTCTCGTACCAGTCGTCGTTCCCCGCATCGCAGTCACGCTCGTACGAGAGGACCTTGAGCGAAGCCACGATCGCCTCCGCCAGGGTGTCGATCGACATCCGGCCCACGATAACGTCGGGAAGGTAGTCGTCGCCCTCAAGCTCCTCGTATTGGTGATCGCCGACGCAGTCGACACCGAACTCGTTGTCGACGTACCATGAAGGAAAGAACCCCCAGGCTCCCCACGTGTCGCCGACGAGCATGACGTAGTCGGGCGCCGGATCGGAGGTCTCGTAGTAGTTCTGTATGTAGTCCTTGATCTCCTGGTTCGACGGGTTCGCGCCGATCACGGAGAGGGCCACGATCTCCGTCTCGATGCCGCGCTCCTGCTTCCAGTGAGCGAAGTCGGCGATGCCGGCGAGGAACGAGTCGTGAGCGATGATGAGGTAGGTGCCGCGCTTGACCGCGGTTCGCGGCAGCTGGTCGTAGTTCAGAACGGTGCTCTCATAGAGAGGCTCGAAGGCCTCGGAGCGGTAGGGGCGGACGACTGTCTTCTCGTTCACACCCTCCCCGTCGGTGTAGTTGAGCCTGATCTGGATTCGGTCGACCGCGACGAGCGTGCCCGTCACGGGGTTGTAGCGAACCGGGTAGACCCGCACCTGAACGAGGCGGAGGTCCCGCATGATGCCGGGCTCGCCGATCTCGGCGATCGCGCTCGGGAAGAGCGCGTCGGTCGCGTAGAGGCGGGAGTCACGGACGGCCTCGACGGGCTCCCTGCCCTGCACCGCGAACGGCGCCGCCGCGGCCACGTCGTAGCCCCTGAGCACGCGTTCGCTTGCCGAGACGACCTCCAGCTCCACACCACCCCGGTCGGGAATCGCGACGAAGTACGAGAGCACCGGGAGATTCGGCAGTCCCTCTGTCTGCATCTTCACGGCCCCGGGAATCGTGAGATCTGCAACGCCTTCCGTCCGTTCGACGTGCATCCCGGGAACCTCGATCTCGATCAGTGTGCTCCGCGCGTCGGTGGACGCGACGCGGGCGACCGCTTCGGTCGACCCGGGGGTCTCGACGAACGGGACCCAATCGCGCGCGCCGGCGAGCGACGACAAAGCGACGAGTACGACAACTGCGGAGACTGCTGCCCACTTCCTCAAGATGCTCCTCCTCTCGCGGTCTCCCCGTGCCCTCGGGCAACGCGAACACCTGCCGAAGATCTACTCCTCCTCCAGAATCACAACTCCTAAGTCTCTATCTGCAACGTAGACGTATTCGTCTGTGACAAGCACATTGTTGGCGTACGGCGTATCGTAGTACCCCCACTCCACAGGATTCGTCGGATCGGTGACATCGAAGACCCTGAGACCTCCGGTGTGATCGGCAACGTAGACCTTGCCGTCGTGGTAGTCGATCCCGGCCGACAGCTCCGGCGTCGCGGCGGACGCCACGACCTCGGGAGCGAGCGGATTGGAGATGTCGATGACCTGCAGCCCAGCGCGCCAGTCCGCGATGTACGCGTAGTCGCCTGCCGCCGTCACGGCTCTCGCCTCGCCCGGCGTGTCGACGGTGCCCAAGGCTACCACGTCCCCTGCGTTGCTGACGTCGTAGATAGCGAGTCCGACCTGTTCCATCGCCAGGAGAGCGAGGTCCCCTTGAACGAACACGCCGCGGGCGCTACCTGCCGGATACTCGTGGTCGAGCTGAGTGACGAACCACAGGTCGAACTGCTCGATGTACTCCAGCTTCGCCGCGCGGAATCCACCTTCCCCGTCGGCCACGAAGAAGTGGTACAACGCGCCGGCTGCCACCTCGACGACGGCCACGTCCCGGGCCCTGGTACACTGAAGTGAGTCGAAGTTCAGAGGGTTCGCTGGATCGCTGATGTCGAACACGTGCGTGCCTCGGGTACCCTCCGTGAGAAACGCCAAGCTGTCGTCCGGCGCATACGCGCACGCTTCCGCCCTGAAAGAAGTAATCCCCGTTCCCAAGTAGTCGGGCGCGGCCGGGTCCGTCATGTCGAGAATCACCATCCCGCCCTGACTCGCGGCCACGATGCCTATTCCGCCGCCGATGTCGATATCCTCGGCGTAGCCGGTGATGTGAAACGTCTCCACCAGCCGGAGACCTTCCGCCCCGTCGTCACCACCTCCGTCGACGGGGTTCCCCTGACGGGCACACCCCGAGAACAGCAGCAGAACCGCAATCAGCCACAGGGCCATCGCGATCCTGCTGGTCTCCCGGCCTCGCATAGTACCTATTATATCACGTTTTGTGCGCTCAATCAAGGATTCGCACCCCCTTCAGGACCACCTTGATGCCCAGCCTCCAGGCGCCGTAGTCCTTCAATTCGCCGATATTCTCGACCACCGGCGAGTCGACCCACCTGCTCCGGTGCTCGACAAACCCCTCCAGCACGGCTCCCGCCCCCAGACCCAGGGAGCCCCTGGCGGAGAGCGTCAGGACCGTGTCCTCGCGACCGGCATGAAACGGGTCGTCCGCGGCGTTCTTCTCGGTCAGGTAGAACCGCCTCACGAGCCTCCCCCTGAGGGTCACGGCCGCCGGCATGTCCCACCAGCGCCCCGCCCCCCAGCGGACCCGCACCAGATACTCGTTCTGGTCGTACGTCGTGTCGCTGTCGTCCGAGGTCGCCCGGGTCTCGCCCGGCTCGTCGTACCCCTTCGCGACCGAGCGGCGAATCGCGTATCCGACGTCGACCCGGACGCGGGAATTCGGTCTCATGATCGCCCGAATCCCGTACGTACTCACCTTAGAGTCGTATTCTGTGAAGTCCCAGTCGTACAGGTAGGTCTCGTACTTGAAGGTCCCCACGAGGTCGACCGGGAGCGACCGGTCGCTCCCCATCGCCAGCCGGATGCCGTGCTTCGTGAAGTCGCAGGAGCGGTACTCGCCGAGGTCGACATCCCAGAGGTGACGGATGTGGTACGACGGAATCGCGCTGTACTCGGCGGTCAGGTAGGCCTTCCCGTAGTGCTCCTCGGTGAACGTCACGTTGAGCCTCGAGAAGCTCTTCTGCCCGTTCACGACGTTGAGCTTCCAGTCGATGCCGCCGCCGATGCTCGTCGCCCTGGTCTCACGGACCTCGCGGACCCACGTCATACCGAGCGCGGGCTCGAGCCTGAGATCGTCGAGCGACTCGAACGGGTAACGGTCCTCGCGTTCGCCGCCGAGGAAGGCGTCCATGTCGGCGTCCGAGTAGAAGAAGACGTTCGAGAAGTAGCTCAGGCCGAACGCCCCCAGCCAGTGGTTCCGCCAGGGCAGAACGTCCGGGGGCCTCTCGATGAGGTTCACGTCGAGCGTTCCGTCGACCGGCCGCACGAGCCTGAGCCCGACGGTGTGCGTTCCCTCTTCCACCTCGACGAAGATGAACTCGGACCGCCCGGCGATCCAGCCGGGCTCTTCGGGGTACGTCGCGTTCCCCGGCCGCGCGTGGACGACGTGGTGCCAGAGCAGTTCCCCGTCGAGGAGGACCTCGACGTCGACGTCGATCGGGCGCTCGTTCTCGACGAACCGCCACCGCGCGATCGCTTCGAAGGTCGCCGGTCCCTCGACTCGGATCGTGAGCGGCTGCTCCGTCGTGAGCGGAACGTACGAGTAGACCTTCCCCCCGACCTCGATCGGAACGGGGAAGACCGGCTCCTCGGGAACGAGCTTCGCGGCGGTGACCGTGCCGGCAAGAGCCGCGAGCGCGACGAGACACAGCGCGGCGACGGCCGTTCCTCTCAGGTGGGTTCGCGCACAGGGTCGTGAGCCGCGCGCCAGCGGTGCTCGTGCGTCACGGCTCATTCAGGAGGTCCCCGCGCGGGATGTAAAACTTGACGGCCAGCTCGTGCGCCACGGCATCGGCCAGCCGGAACTCGTACGTGTGCTTCCCGGGCGCGACGTCGAGCATGAAGTGACGGAGCGCGCCGGGGATGACGTCCTGGCGGTCGCGGAAGACGACGGTCTCGGACGGCACCGCCTCGATCTTGTAGAGGATCTCGAGCTCGCCCTCTTCTCTGACCCCGACCACGTAGGTCTGCCCGCCGAACATCGTCTCGTTGAAGATGAGCCTCGTGTTCACCTTGACCGTCGTCGGACCGATGACCTCGAACACGACCGGCTTCTGCGCGGTCGCGATGTAGTAGGTCAGCTCCTTGTCCCGGTGCAGAAAGGTCTCGACCGAGGCGTACGTGAGCGGGGCGAGCGAGACCCTGGAGGGAGTCGAGGCGGCGCTCTCGAAGACCTTGGAGTCGACGACCGCGTCGCCCATCGCGCGGAGCTCGTAGCCGTGCTGGCCCGTAGGCACGTCGATGTAGACCCTGCGGATGACCCCCGGATGGTGGTCCTCCGAGCGGACGTACGCCGCAGCCTCGGACGGCTTCGTCGTGAACTGCTCGTGAACGCCCCGGGTCCCATCGCGCAGGACCGAGATCGCGTAGTCCGCTTCGGCGACGCCGGCGGGGAGCCGGAGCCGCGTCAGCACCTTGATGCGCGTCGGGCCCTTGACGGAGAAGACGAGTGGGTTCTCGGAGTCGAACCGGTAGTACGTGATCTTGCGGGAGTCGATCTCGACCCGGGCCTTCGACGCGTAGCGGGCGGGCTCGAGCGTCTTCCAGTTGGCGGACATCGCCGGACCGGCTGCGAGCACGGCGACGGCGGCGAGCAGGATAATGAGGAGCGCTCCCGGACGGGACCTCGCGAGAGACCTCATGAACTCGGCCTCCGGAAGAGGTAGTGCTTGATGTCGATCCGGACGACAACGAAGATGAGGAAGCCGTAGAGGATTGCGAGGATTCCCGCGAGCCGGACGGAATACTGAGGCCCCTTGTATACGCTGCCCTTTCCGATCAAAGGCAGTTGAAGGTGCAGTGAGTCCGTTGCCGCCGCGACGTTCGTTGATTCCGCGGACACAGAACTCCACAGGTCGGAGACGTCCTCCAGACCATACTCCTCCAAGTCGGAAAGGTCTGGCAGGCCGTGCTTCTTGATGAAGGCCTGCGGCCCGAGCACGTTGATGATGGGCACACCTCGCTCGGCCATCATCGCCACCACACCCTCCAGTCTGTAGTCCGTCGCCTCGTGGTCCGTGGAAAGCCCCTGTGGAAGCTGATCCGCGTCCGCCTTCATCTTCCCCTTCGAGGCGAGCCCTCCGCCGATGTTGACATAGGCGCGGTAGCTCGTGCCGCGGGCGAGGGAGTCGTAGATCGCCATCCTCCGCAGCGCACTCTTACGGAGACTCCGCTCTGCGATTAGCGCCACACCGCTCGAGTCAATCACAGCTCGCAGAGTCCCCTTGCCCTCGGAGGACAGCGCGCCACCTCTATCGTTGCCCCCCCCCAGCGAGGCAGCTACTGAGCCGCCCTTGATGAGACCCGCGTCTCTCAGAACCCTCTCCATGTGGAGCCAGGTGAACCGTTCGTCATTCGCTCCCCATCTAGACGAACCGACTGATGCGATCACAACCGGTTCCGCGCCGAGCGTCTCAATCGCCACGAGCATCGCGATGTTCAGCAGAGGGAACGACCCGGTGACTCCAACAGCGACCCGATCGCCCTTTCTCACTTCAGCCGTGTGGAGGAGTTCGACGAACACAGCAGAGATATTGGGGTCCAACGACCGCAGCTTCTTCTCCAGAGTGGCACCGCTCGTCGTGATAGGTGACTGCCGGTGTCCGATGAGACCCGTCCTGTAGGGGTCCGTTGCCTCAATCGGCCAGCCCAGCGAGCGACGGCTCGTCTTGAGAACCCACATGGCCTCGGACGTCCGTTCCGCAGCTGCCACCTTCTCGTCGTAGTAGTCCTTCTTGGCATCGGGCACCTTAGCCCGTTCGACCACGCCCCACACGAGAACAAGGCCGATTACTGCTAGGGCAACCAAGCTGAGAGCGTGGACCCTGCCGGGGCGGTACTTCAAACGGCGCACCTCCTTCAAGAGTGGTAGCCGGGGTCACACTGGCGCGGGAACTGCCGCGGAACATGGTCAGTGCGCTGGGCGCCCAGGCACGAGCGCCACAACATCCAGCGTGGGGTTCCTGAGACTCACCACCACGACGGAACAGGTATTGGATCCCCTCCGCCTACGACGATTAGAACGAGCCGGACCAGAGCTGATGCAGTAGTCATGGTCGCCAGCGTCACCAGTGCTCCCTGCCTCTCCATCCAGTAGGCGATTAGACCAGGGATGATGAAGCCGACCACTCCGAAATCCACTTTCAGAGTCGGGAGTGAGGGGAATCTGGCCACCCACGCCCCGTCTGCGCTCCCGCCCAGAGAGAGCCAATGTCCCACATCCGCAGTCAGGAACTCCCGCGTGATGAAACCGAGAGCGAATCCGATGAGAATGACGACGACGAGATGGCGTCTTCCGTAGAGCAGCATGAACTGCCCCATGATCCTCACAATCAGGAACGTCACAATGGCTGCCGCAATCGTCCCGACTACCAGAGGGGGTTTGCCCAGAGCCACGGCCATGTACCCAGGGACGACCATGCCGCCGGCGGCCAGCCCGAACGCCTCAGAAAAGACCAGACTCACGATGAGTCCGATGCCGACTGCCGCCGCGATCGCCCGCGTCATCACGTCGTAGACAGCTGTCATTAGGTCGTGCCCCTCTCGTGGAAGAGCGAGACGAGCCGTCCGCCCGTCCCGCCGATGTTGCCCACGCCGACGACGATCGAACGCTCAGCCGTGAGCTCGACGACCTTGTCGAAGATCTCTTCAGGCTCCCGCCCCCCCATGTCGATGATCTTCTCAGGCGAGAGCCCGCGGTGGAGAGCGGTGCTCTTCACGGGGTGGGTCAGGTCACCGGCCAGGATGTAGTGGTCGGCGTCGAGGTCCTCGGCGATGATCTCCCCGAACTGAAACGCGCGGTCGGGCCTGTCGGCCCGCATGC
>JALGVN010000201.1 GCA_025774645.1 bacterium | reverse complement strand
GATTTCTCGGGCGGAGTGACCTTCGGGGAGGGGACACGCCGGGCGTCGGGATCTCCGTGCCTCGATGCGTCGCCCCCCGGGTGCGCTCGTGCGCATTCCGGGGGGCGAGTTCTCGCCGGGGGGGGCGAGTGTTCATTGCGACGCCGACAGGGGCGCGCGACGCGGATCAGATGGAGGCCATCCCCATGGAGGGAGGGCCGACTCTGATCCTGCCGATGCCGGCGTCGATGTTCAGGTCGATCGTGACGTCCGTCTGGCCGAACGCGTCGTTGACGAAGACGTCGCCTTTCCTGTGGAACCCCTCGATCTCGATCGAGCCGATCCCAACGTCTCGCTCGAGGCGGACGCCGACGTCAGGCGGAAGCTCGAGGTCGACGTTGCCGATGCCGCCGTCGACGTTCACGCTGACGTCGTTCGACCAGCTGCCGGTCAGATCGACGGTGACGTTGCCGATGCCCGCGTCGACGTCGAGGTCGGAGAGCGAGAGGCTGCCAAGCTCGAGATGGCTGTCCCCGATCCCCACGTCGACCGTGAGGGTCATCGGGACGTCGTCGTTCAGCACGATGGTCCAGGCGTTGTCCGCCCGCTTCGGAACGCGCCGTCCGTCGTTCGGGGGCTGGCGGACGATCAGTCGTCCGCGGCCGTCGTTCACCCTGTACTCGATCACGGGCTTCCACTCGGCCACGTTGTACTCGAACTCAGCCTCGAGAAGATCCTCCGCCCCGCCGGAGATCGTGAGTTCGCCGATGCCGACGTCCATCTCGACGGTGACGGACCGTGCGTCGCCGAGCGCGACGGTCTCGCGCTCGGTCACGAGTTCCCCGAGTGTCAGAGGCGGCCCGCCGCGCGTGCAGCCGGCGATGAAAGCAGAGAGGACGATCGGTGTGAGTGCGAGGACGATTGTTCTCGAGTGCATCCTGCCCACCGTGCACCTCCTTGCTGCGTAAGCGCCCCGACTCTCGGGTCGAAGCACGGGGTTTCCTGGTCTCAGCAATAGGACACCAGTTCTCGCGTCCTGGTTTCATCGCAGTGGGGTCTTGGGAGGGTGCGCGGGAAGGAGGACTAGTCTCCCCACTCGAGGAGCCGGCGCTCGCCCCTGATCTCCTGGATCGGGGCAATGTCCTGGCTGACTTCGAGCGTTCCCCGGTAGGTTCCTGAACCGTCCCTCATGGCGAAGTACCGGATGTGGGCCATCTTGTCGCCGAGCCTGAGCCAGAACTCGGCCGAGTCCTTCTCGCCGCTCCGAAAGGCCGCGAGGATCCGTTTCACCACGTCGACGCTGTCCGGGGGATGGCAGTTCTGGACCTTCCTGCCGATGATACCCGGGCTCCGCGGGAAGAGCCTCTCGGGGGTGGCCGAGTAGAAGCGGACCTCGTCGTTCTCGTCGACGTACGTGACGTCGAGCGGAAGATGCTTGAGGAGGAGGTTCACCTGCTCGCGGGTGAGCGCGCCGGTGTCGAGGGGGAGCCTGCCGCGCGGACCGCCGGGGCCCGCTTCGGCTTCCTCGCCGGCCCCTGCCGGAGGGGAAGCGGCGCTCGGCGTCCACTCGTCGCCCGGCGTGACGAGCGAGTACCCGAGTTCGTCTTCGCCGGCGCGAATCTCGACCCAGTCCGCTTCCGACAGCGTCTCCATCACCATGGGGAAGAGGATGTTCTCCTCCTTGTAGATCATCTCGAGCAGCGTCTGCACGAGCTCCGGCCCCCGACCCGCGACACCCTCGAGATCCTCCGCGTCGACCGCCGCGGTGAACTCCTTGAGGAGCCTGCGCACGTCGTCGTGAATCGCCCACATGACCTGCGTGGGCCCCGTGACCCCGTAGCGTTCGAGGACCGGGAAGAGCTGGTTCTCCTTGCGGAGGTAGTGGTACTCGATGGCCGCCAGCGTCCCGGCGAGTCCGCGAAGCTCGTCCTTCCCTTCGGCGAACCGCGCGGCGGCGGCCGGACTGCCGAGTTCGTCGAGCGCGCACTTCAGACGCTCCGCGACCTCGCCGAGCGCCGCGTTCTCCGCCCTGAAGGTGTGCACGGGGTGCCCGGGCTCCGCGCCCGGAGGCGCCTGTTCGTCGAGCGACTCCCGAAAGACCTGTACGTGTACGTCGCAGAGCCGCTTGATGTCCTCTGCGGGCATTCCCTCCTCTATGAGCTGCTGCTCCATCCTCGAGATCTCGCTGCCGTCGACGCCCCTGATGAGGTCGGCGAACCGGATCCTGAGGTCGGCGGGGTCCTTGCCGGCGTGGATGTCCCGGATGATCGCCTTGAGCTTCTCGAGCCGTTCGGGATTCGGGGTCGGCTGTCCGTCGGTCATCGTGCGGCCCTCCACTTCACGTTCGTCCGGCGCCCCCTCCGGGGGAGCGGGAGCCTGCGGCCTGGTTGTCTCGGATGCCGCGAGTCTCGCACACACGGGCCTCGACGGCAACCGGCGCGTCGCCCCGGCGGGGCTCTTGTGGTATCATCCGCCGAGCGAAACGAACTCACGCCGAGGTGACCGTGGAACCTGCCAAGCCACCCAGAATCTCCGTCGTCATCCCCGCCAGGAACGAGGAGCGCAGGATCGGGCGCTGTCTCGCGGCGCTCTCCTCGCAGAGCCTGCCCGAGGGCGATCTCGAGGTGGTCGTGGTCGACGACGGCTCGACCGACGAGACGGCCGCCGTCTCGGAGGCGGGGGGGGCGACCGTCGTCCGCACGGAAGGCGGAGGGGCCGGTGCGGCCAGAAACCGCGGGATCAGCGAGTCCTCCGGAGACCTCGTGTTTCTCCTCGACGCGGACTGCGTGCCCGGGCCCCGGTGGGCCGAGGAGCTCGCCCGTCCGTTCGAGGACGGCGCGGTCGCGGGCGCCGTCGGGCTCATCACGTCGGACCAGCGGTCGCTCGTCGCGAGCTACGTCCAGCTAGGCTACGAAGACCGGTACGACCGGCTCGGGGAGGGCCTCCCGACCGATTTCATCCCCACGGCCAACTGCGCGTTCCGCAGGCAGATCCTCGTTGAGTACCCCTTCGATGAGGCTTTCAGGCGACTGGAGGACGTGGAGCTCTCGTTCCGTCTCACCCGGGCGGGCCTGCGCCTGGTCTTCGTGCCCGACGCCCGGGCCTCGCACCCTCATCCGGAGCGGCTCTGGACGCTCATGCGCCGGCAGTACGGCTACGCGAGGTATGCCCTTCCCCTCTACAGGGAGCACCCGGAGAAGGCGATCACGGACTCGAGCACGCCCCACTCGCGCAGGTGGCGCGTCCTGACCCTCGCGCTGGCCCTCGGCCTCGTGCCGGTGGCCCTCTTCGTCCCACCGCTGTGGTTCCTCTGCGCGGGACTCGCCGCGCTCTCGGTCGCTTTCTCGCTTCCGGTCATCGTCAGGGCGTTCCGCGTGAGCCTTCGGCTCGGCCTGGTCGCCCCGTACTTCCTCCTTGCGACTAACCTGGCCTTCGTTCTTGGTGCCGTCAGTGGTCTCCTGCCGGGAAAGACGAGACAGATGAAGTAAGGGGCAGAGCCGACGCCGCCGGCCGGGGCCGGACGCCGCGACGCGTGCCGCCGGAGTGCGACGCCCGACCGTGCCGCGTGTCGACGCCGGCCACCCCGGCCGACGCGAAGGTGGCTCCCGGTCACTCGGAATGGCGGGACGAAGACGCCTGCGGACCCCCTCGGCGGCCACATTTCCTTGACGACTCGGCACCCGTCTCATACAATACTCGTTGGGGAGTACCGTGGTGAAACACGGCCCGTCTTCTCAATCTCCGCTTCTTGTTTCACCACCGGATTCCCTCATTGTCTGTAAAGCAGCCGCCCTCACAGAAAGGCCGAGGATCCCACCATGCCTCAGGACCTGCCCGCCGGGCCGAAGAGCACGACAGCAAAGTACTGGAGGAAGCCGCTCGACGCCGACACCGTGAAGGTTCCCCACGGCGAGCTCCACATCGTGGTGAATCGCTGCAAGGGATGTCTGTTCTGTGTCGAGTACTGCCCTCGCGAAGTTCTCGAGATGTCACAGGACTTCAACGTGAAGGGCTACCACTACCCGGAAGTGTCCAAGGACGACGCGTGCGTGAACTGCGGGCTCTGCGAGATGCTCTGCCCTGAGTTCGCTATCTTCTGCGTCCTCGAGGAAGAGGGGGGGGGAGGCGAAGCATGACAGCGGATCCCAAAGGGGTCCTGACAGGCGCGCATTACCTGGATGGTGACCACGCCGCCGCTGAGGGTGCGCTCGCGGCAGGCTGCAGGTTTCTGGCGGGCTATCCCATCACGCCGTCTACCGAGGTGGCCGAGCGGTTCGCCGCGAGGATCCCGAAGGTGGGCGGCTGTTTCATTCAGATGGAAGACGAGCTCGGTTCCATGGCGGCCATCCTCGGCGCGGCCTGGGCAGGCGCGAAAACGATGACCGTCACGTCGGGTCCCGGTTTCTCGCTCATGCGGTTTCTCGCTCATGATGGAGAACCTCGGACTCGGGATCATGATGGAGGTCCCGACCGTCATCATCAACGTGCAGCGCGGCGGGCCGTCGACCGGCCTCCCCACGCTTCCCGCGCAGGCCGACATCATGCAGGCCCGATGGGGATCGCACGGCGACTACGAGCTCATCGCAGTTGCACCCAGCTCACCGCAGGAATCGTTCGATTACATGATCATGGCTTTCAATCTCTCCGAGAAGTACCGCGTTCCGACGCTCGTGATGATGGACGAGTGCGTCGGTCACATGACGGAGAAGATCGTGATCCCCGAGCCGGAGGAGATCGAGATCACTCCTCGGAAGCTCTACGACGGGCCGAAGGACGAGTACCTCCCGTACCGTCCCGACGAGGACATGGTCCCCTGGATGGTCCGCGCCGGCGACGGCTACCGTTTTCACACGACCGGGCTCACTCACGATG
The DNA here is from genome assembly GCA_025774645.1 of bacterium. Taxonomy (GTDB): domain Bacteria; phylum Joyebacterota; class Joyebacteria; order Joyebacterales; family Joyebacteraceae; genus JALGVN01. The sequence goes on along the minus strand of JALGVN010000201.1, from coordinate 2,943 downwards.
AGAGGGGCTACCCGGCCATGAACGCGGAGTGCCAGCACGAGCTCGTCACTCGGCTCATGGACAAGATCCGCACGAAGGCCGATGAGATCGCCGTCCTCGAGGAGGACGAGGTCGACGGAGCCGATGTCGTCGTCATTTCGTACGGCATCTCGTCGCGCGTCGCGATCCCCGCGGTCGAGCGCGCCCGGGCCGAGGGCGTGAAGGTCGGGAGCCTGAGGATGGTGACCGTGTGGCCGTTCCCCGAGAATCGCATGCGCGAGCTTGCGAAGGAGGTCGGGGCTCTCGTCGTCGTCGAGCTCAACATGGGGCAGATGTACTACGAGGTCGAGAGGGTGGCTGCGGGGAACGCGAAGACGATCCTCGTCCCGCACGCAGGCGGCTGGGTCCACGACAGCGAGGACATCTACCAGGCCATCAAGGGGGGAGCACGATGACAAAAGAAGCGACGCTCGAGCCTGAGCTTTCGCATCCGATGGAAGAGCTCCTCCGCATGGACCGGATCCCCCACATCTGGTGTCCGACCTGCGGGCTCGGGACGGTCGTCACGGCTTTCGCCTCGGCGATCCAGAAGCTCGAGATCGGTCTGGACGACATCGCGGTCGTCTCCGGCATCGGGTGTACAGGGCGGGTTGCGGGGTACGTGAAGATCGACTCATTTCACACGACCCACGGCCGGGCGATCCCGTTCGCGACGGGGCTCCATCTTGCCAACCCCAAGCTCAAGACCGTCGTGATCAGCGGTGACGGAGACCTCATTTCGATCGGAGGGAACCACTTCATCCACGCGGCGCGGCGGAACATCGACCTCACGGTCATCTGCGTCAACAACTTCATCTACGCGATGACAGGTGGGCAGGTGGCTCCGACGACGCCGCTCACGGCGAACGCGTCGACGATGCCCTACGGGAACTTCGAGCAGCCGTTCAGCATTCCGTACCTGGCGGACTCGTGCGGAGCCGTGTACGTTGCGCGCTGGTCCGCGCTCCACGTGAGGAGGCTCGTGACGGCGATCGCCGAGGCGATCGCGAAGCCCGGGTTCTCCGTCGTAGAGGTGATCAGCCCGTGCTCGACGCTCTACTCCCGCAGGAACCGGTTGGGGACCGGCCTCGACCTCATGCGCTTCTACCACGACAACTGCGAGATCAAGCACGGCGCCGACACGCGGGAGCTCGAGATCAAGTTCCAGGAGAAGATCACCGTCGGGAAGTTCATCGACCGCGACCGACCGACGTTCGTGCAGTCGATGAACAACTGGTACGGGAAGGTCTTCGGCGACGAGTACGAACCTTACGAGGGGGCTGTCGAGTGAACGAGCTGAGGATATCGGGCTTCGGCGGTCAGGGCGTCATCCGGTGCGGGTACATCATCGGTAAGACCGCGGCCCTCTACGACCACAAGCACGCGACGCTCACGCAGAGCTTCGGCCCCGAGGCGAGGGGAAGCGCGTGCAGCGCGCAGGTGCTCATCGACGACAAGCCGATCAGGTACCCGTACGTCTCGGTGCCCGACACGGTCGTCGCGATGTCGCAGGAGGCCTACGACAAGTTCGGCGGGGACATCACCGACGGCGGGACCCTTCTCAACGACGAGGACCTCGTCAAACCGGGCGATGTCACGGGCGGCCCCAAGCTCTACGCGGTTCCCGCCACGAGGCTCGCCGAGCAGATCGGCAACCGGATCGTGGCGAACATCGTGATGCTCGGGTTCTTCACGGCGGTCACGGGGCTCATCTCGAGCGAGGCCGCCAGGGAGGCGCTGCCCTCCTCGGTGCCGGAGAGGTTCGTCGATCTCAACATAAAGGCCTTCGAGCGGGGCTACGAGTATGGCCTCGCCGCCACGGGGAAGGCCCCCGAGGGCGAGAAGGCAGCCGTGGACGCGGAATAGCAGACGATCGACCACCGGGGGCGGCCGGGACGCGCCGGCGACGGCGCTTCCGGGCGACGCTCCCGGTTTGACTCCGGAAGTATCGACAGCGCACGCGGGCGAAGAGAAGCGGGGGTTCGATGGAGAAGGGCGTGCTCGTGATTGGCGGCGGCATCGCAGGAATCCAGGCCGCCCTCGATCTCGCCGATGCGCAGTTCAAGGTCTATCTCGTCGAGGAGTCCCCTTCGATCGGCGGGAAGATGGCCCAGCTCGACAAGACGTTTCCGAGCATGGACTGCGCCATCTGAATACTCGGTCCGAAGATGATGGATGTCGGTCGACATCCGAACATTACCCTCTGGACCAACAGCGAAGTCGTCAAGGCGCGCGGCAAGCCCGGCAGCTTCCGTGTCGACGTGCTCCGGAAGGCCCGTTACGTCGGCATCACTGAGTGCACGGCGTGCGGCGAGTGCGCGAAGGTGTGTCCGGTCGCCGTGCCGAACGAGTTCGAGCTCGGGCTGTCGCAGCGGAAGGCGATCTACCAGCCGTTCCCCCAGGCGGTCCCGTCGGCGTACATCCGCGACGTCGAGTCGTGCCTCGGCGACTTCCCGCTCGCCTGCAGCAAGTGCAAGGACATCTGCGAGAAGCACTGCATCGACTACGACGAGAAGGACCAGGTCGAGGAGATTCGCGTCGGGTCGATCATCGTCGCGACGGGGTTCGACTTCTACGATCCCCGCGAGGCGAGCGAGTACGGCTACACGCGCTACGAGAACGTCGTCACGAGCCTCGAGCTCGAGAGGCTCCTGTCGGCGAGCGGTCCTTCGCGGGGCTTCCTCCAGAAGTTCTCCGACGGGGAGCCGCCCGAGCGCGTCGCCTTCATCCAGTGCGTCGGGTCGCGCTGCGCGAAGCGGGACATCCTCTACTGCAGCAGAATCTGCTGCATGAACTCAATCAAGGACGCGCTTCTCATCGAGGAGCACTTCCCGGAGTCCGAGCTCCTCATCTTCCACATCGACGTGCGCGCGTTCGGGAAGGGGTTCGAGGAGTTCTACAAGCGATCGCACGGTCTCTCGAAGC
>JALGVN010000034.1 GCA_025774645.1 bacterium | reverse complement strand
CGCTCGGGGTCGACTTCGACCTTGAGAACCTCGGCCGCGTCACTGTCAATACCGGCGGAACCGGAATCGTCTGCAGCCATTTCTTCGACCGTGAGATTCGCGCGGGCGCGTTCACGAACGCCGAGAGCGGGACCCTGTCGGTCGACGGTTCGCTCGAGGTCGACGGAGGCTTCGAGAACCTCGGCCGCGTCACGGTCAACACCGGCGGAACCGGGATCGTGAGCAGCCACTTCTTCGACGACAGGCAGCCCGCCGGAGGGTTCGACAATCAGGGGAGCATGTCAATCGCGGCGGGGGGTTCGTTCACCGCCGGCGAGAGCTCGAGCTTCACGACGAGCGGGACGTTCGAGACCGAAGGAGCGATGACCGTCGAAGGCGGCGGCGCGTTCATCAACACAGGGTCGGCCCTGGTCGCGATCAGCGGCGACTTCTTCGCCGGAGGAGACCTCACGAACTCCCAGGGCGCCGACTTCATCAACCAGGGCCGAACGGCCCTGGGGGCCGAAGGCACGGTGAGCAATTCGGGGTACTTCCATCACGAGGAGAACGCCGTCCTGGCCGGCTCAGGGACGTTCGACACATCGGACGGACTCACGACCATGAAGGGAATCGTGTCTCCTGGAGCGTCGTACGGGACCTTCACGTTCATCGGCGACTTCATCCAATCGGAGACGAGCCAGCTGCATCTCGAGGTCGGCGGGTATGTGCCCGGTACTGACTACGACCGGCTCGACGTGACCGGATCGGTCGAGCTTGCGGGCACCATCTCGCTCACGGTCGCTCCTGAGTTCGCGCCGGTCGCCGGCGACAGCTTCGACGTCGTCGTCCACGGTGGCGTGCTGCGGTCGCTCGGCGGGAGAACCGACATCGGCTGCTTCTCGGGTCTCGACTTCTCCGACACGCTCTACATGGAGCCGGTGCAGCAGCCGGCCAAGTTCCAGCTTCTGGTGGTCGAGGGGTCGACGGGGAACGCGGCGCCGCTTGCGGTCGACGACGCCGACAGCGTGGTCGGCTATATGCCGATCACGATCCCGGTGCTCGACAACGACAGCGACCCGGACCTCGACGCGCTCAGGGTCATCGACATCCTGACCGACGGGACCGACGGACTCGTGTATGTTGAGGACGAGGACCTGCTCGTGACGTACGTCGGGACGCCTGGGTTCGAGGGAACGGACGCGTTCGACTACGTCATCACCGACTGCGCTGGAGGCGCGGACACTGCGACCGTGACGGTCACCGTCACGGCGCCTCCCCGGAGGCTCTCCGTGCCGGACGACTACGCGTCGATCCAGGACGGGCTCAACGCTGCCTCACCCGGGGACACGGTCCTCATCGCGTGCGGGACGTACTACGAGAGCGACATCGCGATACCGTCCGGTGTGATTCTGACGAGCGAGACCGGCGAGCCGGACTGCGTCGTGATCGACGCCTCGGGGAGGGCGGGGCGCGGCTTGGTCTTGATCGACGTCGAGGCGACGACGGTCGTCCGCGGGCTCACCGTCACCGGGGCCGCGTCGATCGACGCGGGCGGCGGCGTGTACATTTCCGGCTCCTCGCCGAGGATCGAGGACTGCCTGCTCACAGGGAACAGCGCACCGTACGGCGGCGGCATCGCGTGCGGGGACACATCGTCTCCCGTGATCGAGCACTGCCTCTTCATCGACAACGTGGCAACGACGGGCGGCGGAGGTCTCGCGTGCGGCGAGGGCTCGTCGCCGACTGTGGCGAGTTGCACCTTCTCGGGCAACGCCGCGCCTCTGGGTGGAGGGATCCTGGCCGGCGCGGATTCGTCGCCGGCGATCACCGGCACGATCGTCAGTTTCGGCGCCGGTGGGGAAGCGGTCGCCTGCGAGCTGAACGGCGCGGTGACGCTCGCGTGCTCCGACGTCTACGGCAATGCCGGTGGCGACTACGTGGGGTGCATCGAGGGACTGAACGGGGTCGACGGGAACTTCTCTGAGGACCCGCTCTTCTGCGACGCTGAAGCGGGGAACTACCACCTCATGACTGTCTCGCCCTGCGCCGACGCTCCCGGATGCGTCGTCGTCGGCGCTCTCCCCGTGGGCTGTATCGGGGAGGCCGAGATCGACGTGACCCCGGGGGCCATTGAGTTCATCCTCCTCGAGGGGGAGATGGACTGCGCAGCGCTCGCGGTCTCGAACGATGGTCGCGCGCCGCTCGACTGGCTCCTGCGCGAGGAAGAGGGAGGAGTGAGGATCGCGGGACGGCTGCTGCCTACGTGGCTGACGCTGTCGCGGGTGGCCGATCCGGCGGCGAGGCGTGCCGACTCTCCCGAGCGCGTGAAGGGCGAGCGCCCCCGCGAGAGGGGTGCGCCTCCTGCGCGAGGCTCCGGTGGCCCGGACGCCTTCGGTTATCGCTGGGTCGACAGCGACGAGCCTGGTGGGCCGGCGTTCGCGTGGCAGGACATCAGCGGCGTCGGAACTGCAGTGCTGCTCGGGGACGACGACTCGGAGACCGTCGCGCTTCCGTTCGCGTTCCCGTTCTACGGCGGGGCGCACGAGGAGGTCACGATCAGCTCGAACGGCTACCTGACGTTCGGGCCGGTCGGTGACGACTACAGCAACGACCCGGTTCCCGACACCTTCGAGCCCAACGATCTCGTCGCGCCGTTCTGGACGGACCTCGATCCGTCAGCCGGCGGGACGGTTCACTACGGCCACGACGAGGTCGGCGGGAGGTTCATCGTCCAGTACACGGGTGTCGATGACTACTGGGGGACGGGCCTCAGCACGTTCCAGGTCGCGCTCTACCCGAGCGGGAGCATCCTGTTCCAGTATCTGGATATGCAGGGCGACCCGGCCGTGGCGACCATCGGGATCGAGAACGCGACGGCGTCGGTCGGACTCGAGGTGGTCTTCAGTGCGATGTACGTGCACAGCGAACTGGCGGTGCTCATCGAGGACACCGCGCCCTTCATGACGGAGGATCCTCCGGGCGGAGTGGTGTCCGGTCTCGGATCGACGGAGGTCGCCCTCTGCGTCGACGCCGCGGGACTCCCGCTTGGCACGTACCTCTACGACCTCGTGCTCGAGAGCAACGACGCGTCCGACCCGCAGGTGATCGTCCCGGTCTCGTTGACGGTGACGACCCCGGCGGCCATCGCCGTCGACAGCACCGCCATCCACGTGACCGGCGATCCTGGAATCGTCTACTATGACCCGCTCACGCTCTATAACGAGGGCGGACTCGACCTGGTCTGGAGGCTCGGGAAGACAGAGGCGCGGAGCGGGCGGGAGGGCTCGGACGATACGCTCCCGGTGGCGACGAACGCCTCGCGTCACGGCCGGGCGGCCGCCGACTCGGGTGGGGCCGCGCGGGCAGCGGACGGACGAGGCTCCGGTGGGCCGGACGAGTTCGGCTACGCCTGGGTCGATAGCGACGACCCTGAGGGCCCGACGTTCGCCTGGCGCGACATCACCGGAGTAGGAACTAGCGTGGCGCTCGGTGACGACGACTTCGTCGCAGTCGAGCTTCCGTTCGGCTTCGCGTTCTACGAGGGCGGCGTCTACGAGGACACCGTGAGAATCAGCTCGAACGGTTACCTCACGTTCGGCACCGATGCGACAGTCGGCGGGAACACCGCGATACCGTCCGAGACGGCACCGAACGACCTGATCGCTCCGTTCTGGGATGACCTCGATCCGAGTCAGGGCGGGACGGTGCACCACTACTACGACCCGGCCGACACCTCGTTCATCGTCCAGTACACCGACGTCCCCCGCGCGAGCGGTGTGGGAGTCTACACGTTCGAGGTCATCCTGCGGCGCGAGTGGTCATCGCTCACGGACGCGATTCACTTCCAGTACCTCGACATGCAGGGCGAGCTCGAGAGCGCGACGGTCGGGATCGAGAACGAAGGCGCGTCGGTCGGGCTCGGTGTCGTCCACGACGCTGCGTACCTGCACGACGAACTCGCCGTCTCGATCGAGGAGCTCTACGGGTGGCTCGACGCGACACCGAGAAGCGGGACAGTGGCGGGAGGGGACTCGCTGACCGTGGAGCTCGTGACGGACTGCAGACGCGCGCCCTCGGGCGACTACCAGTTCCAGCTTGTCTTCTACAGCAACGACCCGATTGACCCGGATCACGAGGTCGAGTACTTCCTCACCGTGACGGGAACCGGGATCGCGGAAGGCGAGACTCTCCCCGGCGAGCTGGTCCTACGCGGGAACTTCCCGAACCCCTTCAACCCGACGACCGCCATCCGCTACGATCTGCCCGCCGACGCGAGGGTCGGTCTCAGGATCTACGACGTCACGGGTCGTCTCGTTCGGACCCTCGTCGATGACGTGATCGAAGAGGGCGGCTACCGCTCGGCGACGTGGGACGGCCGCGACGAGCACGGGAAGAGGGTCGGTTCCGGCGTCTACTTCTACAAGCTCGAGGCCAACGGGAAGGCGCTCAGGAGGAAGATGATCCTGCTGAAGTAGATCGCGCTTGCGGGATTCGGAACGTCAGTTGCATTCGGAACCAATGTCCTCGAGGCCGGGTACCGCTCCCGGCCTCGAGTTCGTTGGCGGCCGCCCAGTGTCTCACCTCTTTCGCAGCAGATGGTGCTCCCAGGCGTCTCGCGTCCTCCAGCGGAGGAGCGGCGCCATCGCGAGCATCCCCGCTCTTCCCACGTTCCTCTCGAGAGACTGGAGTTCCTCGAGCTTCGCGGTGTCCTCCGGGTCGACGGGGACGGTGTACCCGGCCTCCTTGAGAAGGAGCACGCCCTTGGCACGCATCGAGAGCTCGACGCGGAGGCGGAGTATGCAGAGCATGTTCCCGACGACCTCGGGGGGGAAGCTCTCCTTGAGCGCGGCGAGATATTTCCCGATGTGCGAGTTCGAGACCTCGCCTGAGTCGATCATCTCGAGGGTCTCGAAGTCCGAGTCGAGCCCGGTGCGGAGCCAGTTGTGCAGGACGCGGTCGCTCTGTCGGAAGACGAGCAGGAAGAGCACGGGCAGGACGATGACGAGACCGAGCACGGTCAGGACGGGGGAGACGATCAGGAGGTTGAAAAGAGCGTGAGCCGCGTAGCCTACCGCGAGGGCGGGAACAAGCACGCGCGAGCCGATCGAGACGAAGCGTTCGGAGAGGGTGAGCGCGACGATGCCGACGACCGCCGTGGCGGTGCCGTGCATGACGGCAGTCCCGAAGCTTCGCAGGATGCACTCGAGCGGGCTCAGCGGGCAGACGTTCAGGAAGTACATCGACTCGACGATCGCGAAGCCCGTGCCCGTCGCGAACCCGAGGATCGCTGCGTCGACCGGGAACGCGACCCGCCTCGTCCGAACGAGATGAACGACGAACAACGCTTTGAGGACCTCCTCGACCGCGGGCGCCGCGAACCTGGCATACGCGGCAAGATCCCAGCCGAGAGCGGTCTGAAGATGGGCGTTCAGGAAGAGGCTCGCGAAGGCTGCGGCGGCCCCGGCGAGTCCGGCGATGAGGAGCCGGACTGGGCGCACCAGCTTGAAGCTATCGAGGACCAGAAGCGAGACCAGGAACGCAACGACCGGGAGAACGGTCGTGACGATTCTGACGGAGAGGCTCATCGCTCGCGTCGCACGCTATCCCTCGGGAGAGATCGCGGTTTCGAAGAGGACGTCATCGGACGAGAGAATCTGCAGCCGGATGGGGGATCCCGTGGGGCGCTTGTCCACGAAGTGGAAGTTGTAGTCGCAGTCCCCGCTGTGTGTCAGTTCCGCCTCGTTCGTCCGCACGCTGAGCGTGTGCTCTCCGTCGTCGAGCGCGGTGTATCCCTCGAAGCGGAGCTGGTCGTCGTACTGCAGGAGGACCCGCACCTCGCCCGGCGCCGAAAGTCCGAGATGGACTGAGACTGCGTTCTCTACGTGTTCTATGCACGCGCCTCCGTAGACCTCGTCGAACTCGAGCGGGACGCATTGGGAGCTCAGGAGCGCGCCCCCCTCGTCCTCCATCATCGCGCCGTACGGCCGGCGCGTCTCGTCGTACGAGACGGGGAAGGGTACCGTCGCGCTTCTCAGAAGGAGAACGGCGACGACGGCGCATACGCCGAGACCTATCAGAAGTCCTGCGGCGAAGGCGTGCGAGGGACTGGCGGGGAGCAGGCTCTTCCTGAGCGCGGGCGCGTGACCGGCGTCCTGGTTCCGCGGAGCGTTCGGGGTTCTCTCCGGCATGATTCCCTCCTTGACTGCGTCGGAGGTCGTTCGTCGCCGAGGTCGGGGCGCCTCGGCTCGTCTGTCATCTGATATCGAAGATACTCGCGAACCCGACCAGTTGGAACAGATCTCTGACGTGGTTGCTCACGTTGATGAGCGTGAGACCGTGGCCGGACTTTTGCAGTCGTTTCTGCGCCTCGAGGAGCGCGCCGAGGCCGAGGCTGGAGATGTACTCGAGTTCGGCGAGGTCGACCCGGCATGACTCCGTCACCGACGCGAGCAGCTTCCTGACTTCAGGGGCGTGAGCGGTCTGAAGGCCGCCACGCATCACGATGTCGCCGTTCTCGCTGCGTCTGATCTCGAACATCCTCTCTCCCGATATTCCTGATTCCGCACGCGCGCTCCGGGTCCGTGACTCACTGTAGCAGTCGCAGACGCGTCGCCGCAATGGCTGTTGCTCGCGCGAACGCTGCCCGCTCCGACGCTCGTGCCTGCCGTTCAGCGCCGGAGCCCGAACGTGGAACCGGGTCAGCTGCCGGCGAGTTTCCTTGCGATCCTCGCGATCGGGTTGTCCCCCATGTGGTCGGCGTACGCGGCGTTCGACGGCCGCTTCACGAGGTCCCCGTAGGTCGGGTAGATGTGGACGACCTCCTGGATCCGGTGGAACGGTACCTCGAGGATCCTCGCGAGCTGCGCCTCGTGGAGGAGATCCGATGCGTGCTCCCCGAGGATGTGAATCCCGACGAGCAGCCCGTGCCTGTCGGTGATGAACTTGGCCATGCCGACGGTGGCGCGGTCGGTGACCGCGCGATCGATCTTCTCATATGGATAGCGGTAGACGCGGACGCCGCCACCGTGCTTCTCGCGGGCCACCTTCTCCGTGAGTCCGGCGTGCGCGAGCTCCGGATCGGTGAACGTGGCCCAGACGACCTTGTTCTCGTCGATCTTCCGCTTGATAGGGAGCGGCAGCACCGCGTTCGGCACGGCGATGTTTGCGTGGTACTCGGCTATGTGGCTGAACTGGAAGCCTCCGGTGATGTCGCCGACGGCGTAGATGTGGTGCGCCGACGTCCTGAGCGTGTCGTCGACGACGACACCCCGGGGCGAGTACTCGATCCCGGCCTTCTCGAGGGCGAGTTCCGCCACGTTCGGTCTCCGCCCCAGCGCCACGAACAGGCAGTCGATCTGCTTCGTCACTACCTCTCCGTCCGGCTTCTTGAGCGAGAGGGCGATACCGTCTCCGGCTCTCGCCACGCCGACGGCCTCGCAGTTCAGCAGGAACTCGACGCCCTCGCCCGCGAGATGCTCCGTCAGGATCTCAACAAGCTCCTCGTCGTCGAACGGCAGGATGCGTGGCGCCTTCTGGATGACCGTGACCCGCGTGCCGAGGCGGTTGAGGGCGGCGGCCATCTCCACCCCGATCGGGCCTCCGCCGAGCACCGCCATGACCATCGGAGCCGTCTCGCGCTCGTAGAGACTCTCGTTCGTGTCGAACGGGACGTCGGCGATGCCCTCGATGGGAGGGACGAACGGCTTCGAGCCGGTGGCCAGGATGAACTTCTCCGACGTCACGGTGCGGTCTCCGACGCTCACGGTGTGCGGATCGACGAAGCGGGTGTCACCGATCAGGACGTCGATCCCGCGCGCCTCGAACACCTCCGGTTTCTCGCCCTCGTAGACGCCCGCCCGAACGGCCCGGACGTGTTCGAGCACCCCCGAAGCGTCGACCGTCGCGTCCCCCTTCAGTGAGAGGCCGAACTCCGCGAGCCTCGACACGTCGTGGGCCGCCTTCGCGGCCCTGATGAGAGTCTTGCTCGGGATGCAGCCGTACCAGGTGCAGTCGCCGCCGATGCGTCCCTTCTCGACGAGCGCGGTCTTCTTCCCGAGGGCGTGCGCGAGGTTGGCGGAGCTGATGCCGCCCGAGCCCGCTCCGAGGACGATGACGTCGTAGTCGTACTTGTTCATGGACTGCTTCCTTTCGTACGGCGGGACCCTTTCGCCTGGGACTACCTCGGCGCCGTCTCGCGGCGCTTTGCGAACATCTTCTGGAACACGGGGATGAGCGCGAGCAGGATGAACGCCGCGAGCGCCACGAGGAACTGGGCCGAGCGGACGTTCGTGAGCGAGCTCCCCAGGCTAGCCGAGATGAACGCGCCCGGGATCATCCCGACCGCGGTCGCGAGCGCGTAGTCGCGGAACTTCACCCTCGAGAGCCCCGCGCCGTAGTTGAGCGCGTCGTACTGGAAGATCGGTATGAGGCGCGCCATCAATATGATGCGGAAGCCGTGCTCCTCGGTTCCCTCGTCGAACGTCCTGATCTTGCCTCGGTGGAGCCACGCGAACTGTTCGATGAACCGCCGCCCGGCGTATCGCGCGACCAGGAACGCGAGGCAGGAGCCGAGTGTCGCGCCCGCGAGGATGAGCACCGTTCCCCAGCCGCGCCCGTACGCGAGACCTCCGGCGAGCGACATGATTCCCACCGGGACCACGAGCACGACCGCTCTCGTCGCGTAGAGTGCCATGAAGACGATCGGCCCCCAGACGCCGAGCGCCAGAATGAACTCGCGGACGCTCGAGGGTGTGAAGTCCGAGGGGGAGAGCGCCGTGAGTCTGAACACGAGGGTGACCGCGAGCGCGATCGCCGCGACGATGCCGAGTCGCGCGTACGTCGCCGCTCTGCCGGACCCGCGCTTTGCCGGCGGCGCCCCCGTCGCGGGGCCCGCGGACCCCATGATGTCCTCGAGCGCCGCCCGCGTGCTCTCGAGACGGTCGCCTGGCGCGTCGCCCTCGCGAAGCTTCTCCCATAGTCTCCGGACGTCGTCGTACGTGTCGACGTCCGCCTTCTCATCGAGGAGAGCCACCGAGAGCCCTGCGTCGTCGATTCTCGAGAGGGTCTCCCGCAGGACCGAAGGCGTGCTCCACTCCATCCCCTCGAAGACCTGGGGCAGCGGCTCCTTCATGGCGACGAGGTAGTAGCCCCCGTCCTCGCTCGGCCCGAGCACGACGTCGTGATCCTCGAGACGCGCGAGCGCCTCCGCAACGTCCCGCGGCCCGACCGTCGGCGCGTCGCTCCCAATGACGACGGCGCTCGGGTAGCCTGCGTCCGCCGCCCACGTGAACGCGTCGAGCATTCTGTCGCCGAGATTCCCCGGAGCCTGCGCGCGTGACGGGAGGTCACGCCCGAACGAGTCGGCGAGAACGTCGGCCGCATCTGGAGGGGAGTAGAAGAGGACGGTGTTCCATCGTTCGTCGGTGGAGAGGTCGCGCGTGAGGTCCTCGACCATCGCCCTGCAGAGCGCGGCAGACTGCTCCGGTGTCAGCTGTGGCTGGAGGCGCGTCTTGACGAAGCCGGGCACGGGAGCCTTGACGAAGACCACGAGCGCGGGCTTCGGCGTCACTGGGCGGGAGCCTCCATTGCGTCCTGCGCGTCGTCGAGCACCGCGCCGCCGCACGAGGAGCCCGCGCCGGCCGTGCAACCGTAGCAGTGGAGGCCGGTCACGACCCTGCGGTTTCGGAGCCGCTCGAGGTCGAAGTCCCGGATGTGCTCTGGCGCTCCGTGGTCGCACTTCATCCCGAGGGTCAGGTTGAAGTCGCAGTCGTAGAGACCTCCGTCCCAGCCGACCGAGAGGGTGTCGTGACACATGAGACCCGGGACTGCTGCGGGGTTGTACGCCTCGATCAGCTTCCTCACGTAGGGCTCATAGGTCCCGGACTCTTCGAGGCGGTCACGGAAGCGGCCGATCGGCATGTTCGTGATCGTGAGGAGATTGCTGAACGCGATGCCGTAGCGGTCCGCGAGTTCTCTTCTGTAGTCCGTCTCGAGCCCGGACTGGAGAGGCGGGAGCGCGTCGCCCGCAGGGTTGTAGACGAGGTTCAGGGCGAGGTTCGTTCCCACGCGTCCGAACCCGACCGAGTTCAGGAGCCTCAGAACCTCGATGGACTTCGTGTGGACGCCGGCGCCGCGCTGGGCGTCGACGTTCTCTTCCAGGTAGCACGGCATGGACGCGACGATCTCGACGCGGCGGTCCGCGTAGAACTGCGCGAGTTCCTCGCTGCCGGGTTCGAGCAGGACGGTGAGATTGCAGCGCACCATCACGTGCTTCCCGAGCGCGCGGCACTCGTCGACGAACCCGCGGAAGTGGGGATTCAGCTCGGGCGCGCCCCCTGTGATGTCAACGGTGGCGACGTCGGTGCGCGCGAGCATCCCGAGACACTCGTCGAGCGTCTCTCGCCCGATCGTCTCTTCCCTCGCCGGGCCGGCCTGGACGTGGCAGTGCGTGCACGCCTGGTTGCACAGGCGGCCGAAGTTGATCTGACAGGTCTCAACACCCGTCGCCCTGAGCGGAAAGAGGTCGCTCTCTCTCAGGGAAGCATCGAAATTCTTCATCGTGTCGTCCCCCGCTTCTCGTTCCCGAAACTGTACCACTTCGCGAGGGTGTCTGGCGAGGCCCCGCACTTCCAGGCCAGCTGGAGGACCCAGTTGCGCACGAGGTTGTAGAGGATTCCCTCCTCGAACCAGCGTCTGGCCGACGATTCGAGACGGACCGGGACGATGACGATCTCGCCTCGCTCCTTCAGGCGCTCGCAGAAGTCCACGTCCTCCATGAGAGGGATGTCGCGGTACCCGTCCATCTCCTCGAACACCTCGCTCCGGACGAAGATCCCCATGTCCCCGAACAGGAGCTTGAGCGCGCGGTTCTTCCGGTTCGAGACGGTCGTCGTGATGCGGAAGAAGATCCCCGGGTGGTCGAGCCCGAACTCGAATCCTCCGCCGACTACGGCTGGGTCGGCGAGCGCCAGACGGATCGCGCCGACGGAGTCGGGATGCGGCCGGCAGTCGGCGTGCAGGAACCAGAGGACGTCGCCGGACGATTCGGACGCGCCCGCGTTCATCTGCTTCCCCCGACCCCTCCCGGTGCGAACGACCCTCGCGTGCGGTTCTGCCTCGTCCACGGTGCCGTCGGTGCTCCCGCCGTCCACCACGATGATCTCGAGGTCGGGCGCGAGCGCACGAACGCACTCGAGGAACTCGGCCATTGCCTCTTCCTCGTTGAGCGTCGGAACGATGACGGAGATCGACTGCACGCGAGCCTCACGTGGGGGAGTCCCGGTTTCCGGACGCGCGGCGTCAGCGCCCGCCGAAGGTGAGAAGATAGAACCCGACGCCGATGAGGAGCACGCCGGCCACGATCCTGATGGCCGGCGCGGCTCTCCGGACGGCTACGCTGAGTCTCTCGACTCCGAGTCCGACGCCGACCAGGACGCCCGCGAGCGGCAGGCCGTATCCGATCGCGAACGCCGCGAGGAGCGCCGCCCCGGCCGCGGCGTGAGCCTGAAGCGTCGCCATCCCGATGACGAGGAAGAGCGCTGGATTGCATCCCGCCGAGCAGACCGTGACGCCACCGCCGATGGCGAAACCGACGAACATCGCCTGCTTCGGGCCGATGGGCGCGTCGCTCCGGAGAATCCCGGGCGTGGGGAGCTTGATCGGAACGAGGCCGAGGGTAGCGCATCCGAGCAGGACCATGATGAGGCCGGCGAAGATCCTCCAGTACTCCCCGAGCGCCGCGCCGAGCGTTTGGCCCAGGAGGCCCGCGGCCGCGCCGAGCGCCGCGAGGGCGACGGCCGTGCCCAACATGAAGGAGAGCCCTCCGACGATCACAGCGCGGCGCTGTCCCGTGCCCGGGAGCCCCTTGCCGGCCAGGGAGCCGGAGTAGCCGGCGATGGCGCCGAGGACGGGGAGGTTGCAGCAGTTCGTGACGGCCCCCACGATCCCGAGCGTGAACGCCGCCGCGAGCACCGTCGGCGTGATTGACGGGGACGCGAGAGTCTGGCTGATCCACTCGGTCACGGTATCTTCCTCCCCATTCGAGGGATTCGGGGGCTCCTCCTACTTCCCGCAGCTGGTCCCGCACGGGACCGCCCCGGCCGCGCTCTGGATCGTCGCGGCGACGAACGCCCTCAGGAGCTCGTCGGTCCTGCCTTCGCCCTCCGCAAGCGCGAGCTGGCCGAGAGATCCGACCACGACGACGGAGGGAAACGACTCGATGCCCGTCGCCGAGACGAGGCTCTCGAAGCTCTCCGTCCCACTCTCGAGCGTGACCGCGGCGACGTTCTTGCCGCTGTCGGTGAGCCGGACGACGGCGGCGTCGACGCGGCCGGAGAGGGCCGCGTTGGCGGCTTCGTCTTCGCCCGGCAGGAGAACGAAGGCAGCATCCGTGCCGGCGACCGCATCCGAGAGAGACGCGCTGGACGCGAGGTCGACACGCAGCGCCGAGGGAGAGCACGAGACGCCGGCGCCGCACGAAGCGGCGTCCGGGTCGCACGCGGCGACGGCCCCACCGCAGCCACCGACTCCCGGGGCGGGCGACTGACCCGAATCGGTCCTCGTCATCAGGGAGCGCCCCGCTACGCTCACCGCCGCGATCATGATGAGCGAGAACGCGATGGTCCTGGCGCGCGCCCCGCCGCGCCGGCCTTCCGCCGGCCCTCCATCCGCCTGTCGCGACCCCTCCCGCGGAGCACGGCAGTCACACGAGGAGTCACCGGGGGTCTCTGGACAGCACCCTCTCTGCTGTCTGTCGACCGGATCGTTCTTCATGCCCACACTCCTTCCTCGGGAAGGCGCGGGGGCGGACGAAGCCCCACGCAGGTTCTCCTCTCTACTATACAGCGCAGAGCCGGATGTGCCAACGCGCGCCGCGAGGACGTCGTCGGTCACCGCCGTGTGCCGAATGGGGACTCCCGTGCTATCATCCGGAAGTGAAGGGAGGTGCCCCGCGTGTTGTACCGGCGTCTGTTGCCCGTCATCATCCTGGGCGTCGCACTCGCGACGCTGTCTTGTTCGAACTCGAGCGTTCCCCGGACGGAGGCTCCGCTCTCCGGAGAAGTCGCCCCGCGGTTCATCATCGGGGCCGACCTCTCGTTTCTTCCCGAACTCGTGTGGGCCGGAGCCGAGTACCGCGTCGACGGCGCTGCTGCCGACCCCCTCACTATCTTCGGTGCTCACGGATTCAACCTGGTCCGGCTTCGTCTCTGGCATGCGCCGGAGGGGTACTGGCACGGGCTCGACGCCACGGTCGCGTTCGCTCGGGAGGTGACCGACTCCGGCTTCGAGCTGATGCTCGACCTCCACTACTCCGACACGTGGGCGGATCCCGGAAAGCAGTTCAAGCCCGACGCGTGGTTGGATGCCGACTTCCCCGGGCTCGTCGACTCCGTCAGATTCTACACGGCGACCGTGGTCCGCAGGTTTGCGGACGAGGGCATCCCGCTCGCGTACATCCAGCTCGGAAACGAGATCGACGGAGGACTCCTCTGGGACGACGGCTACGTGGGGTGGGAGGGAAGTCCCGACGATACCTGGAAGCGCTGGACGCAGCTGACGGCTCTCCTGCTGGCCGCGGTCGAGGGCGTGCGCGCCGGCGCCGACCCGGGCATGCCGCCGCGCATCATCCTCCACGTTTCGCAGGGGGGCGACAACGAAACGTGCCGGTGGTTCTTCGATCGCGTGATCGCCGCCGGGGTCGAATTCGACACGATCGGTCTCTCCTTCTATCCGTGGTGGCACGGGGAGCTGCGCGACCTCAGGGCCAACATGAACGACCTCGCCCGGCGCCACGGGAAGGAGATCCTGATCGTCGAGACCGCGTATCCATGGACGCTCTCGTGGTGGGACGACACGCACAACTTCGTGGGCGAGCCGACGCAGCTTCACCCCGGATACGGCGCCTCGCCCGGATCGCAGGAGAGGTTCCTCCGCGATCTCGTCACGACCGTGGCCCAGGTCCCGCACGGTCTCGGGAGAGGTGTCGTCTACTGGGAGCCCGCCTGGGTCTCCGTCGAGGACGGCCCTCCGAACCCCTACGAGAACCTCGCCCTGTTCGACTTCCACTGGGACGCCCTTCCGGCCCTCGGATTCGGGCTCGAGCGCTGAAACACCCCCGCACGACGTCTCGCCCTAACTGCACGGGCAGGCACCTCCCTTGCTACGAAAGCACGTGGGAGGAAGCGGAATGGCTCGGTCTCGACCCGCACAGAGCGCCGCTACGGCGTTGACGCTGACGTCTCTCTTCGGCCGCGAGGGAGCGGTCGACCCGGAGGAGCGCGACCTGGTGATCGACGTCGTCATGGACGTCGTCGCCTTCTCGGTCACGCTCGTCTTCGCGAGTCTCCTCCGGTGGGAGGCGCGGGACATCATCTGGGGACTCTGGATATCGAGCCTGTGCGTCGGCTACGCTCACATCGTGACGGGCATCGTCACCGGGACCATAAGATGGTTCTCTGGCTCGCGTGTCGTTCAGGTCGTGGGCGCCGTCTTCGTGCTCGGGTTCTTCACCGTCCACTTCGGAGGATTTCACCTCGCCCACAGCACGTTCCTGCACATGTTCTTCCCGCTCGTCGACGAGGGCCCGACGCCGGACTTCTACCAGACGATGGCGCTCACGCTCAGGCTCTTCTGGCCGTTCGTTCTCATGAGCTTCGTCGCGAAGTGGCGCGACCTCCCGCTCAGAGGCATCGACCTGAGCAAGAAGGGCGCGTTCTCCGGCCCCTACGCCAACGTGATGCGAATGCACGTCCTTATCTTCGTCTTCGCCGGGCTCGCCATGGCGGACCTGAGCCGCCTGGCGATCTACCCCGTCCTCGCGTTCTACTTCTTTCCGTGGGGCGCCTTCCGGAACGCGATCCGGAAGGGCCGCGGGAAGTAGGGCCACACACCCAGCGTACGATCGCTGCCCCAACACTCCGCCGTAGCGTCGCGGCCGTTTCCCGTGCGTCCCCCACGGGGCCGTGGTAGAGTCGTGCCCGTCGAGAGTGATTTCCTGAACCAACCGACTGGGGGTGGACCCATGGCCCTGTACCGCTGCGACGTCTGCCAGACCGTCGAGTACGACGACACGCGTGGTGACTCCAGGACGGGCATCAAGCCCGGGACTCTGCTCGAGGAATTCCCGGACGACTGGCGCTGTCCGATCTGCGATTCGAAGACCGAGCACCTCCAGCCGGTCCACGAGCAGATCAACACGGCCCGCGTCCACGAGACGATCATCCATCCGTCGAGAGGCGCGGCGGACACGATAGTCTACGAGGCCACGAAGGCGATCGAAGTCGAGAGCT
>JALGVN010000200.1 GCA_025774645.1 bacterium | reverse complement strand
CGCTGCTCCTGCAGCGTCCGGCGTGACGTCCGTGAGGAGCACGTCGCCGTTGCCGTCAACGAGCAGATACTCCGCTCGGACGAGGCCCACGTCGATGCCCTGCATGGCGCCGACCGCCCGGACGACGCCGGGCGGGAACTCGTCCGCCACGAACACGAACCCGGGCCCGTCCGCGTTGCTGATGCCGTCGGACGCGTAGGCCCTGAGGAACAACCTGCTGTTCCTCTCGACCCAATCGAGGTGGTCGAAAATGAGGGTCGGCACCTCCTGCGCTCTGCCCAGGACGATGTCGACGAAGACGGGACCTCCCTCGTCGTCTGCGAGGATGAGATCGACGCCAGTCGGTCCCTGGGCGTCGGCGTCTACGAGCTTCGCTCCTTCGCGAATCTGACCTGCGCGCTCACCGAGGAGTCCTCGGAGAGCGTCGAGATCAGGGAGCGACGTACGTTCGATGCGTGACCTCATGGTGTCCTCCCTGTACGTCACGTTGTCCTCGCCGGGCGCGGCGGAGCCCCTACGACCCCGACACGATCCCCAGCGCCTGTGTGGAAACCTCTCTCAACTGCAGCGCGGCCACAGCGTCCGGGCGAGACCGCACGATCGCCCCCCGCTCTCTCTGGCGACTCCCGAGATTCTCCTCGAACGCCACCCCACCCAGAAAACTGACGCTCATCGACAGAAGCCGTTCCGCTGCGGCCTCGGTCTTCGCGTGGATGTCCCGGGCTTCCTCCTGGTTCCGAACCTTGTTGACCACGAGCCCCACCTGGTCGAGCCCGAGCGATCGCCTCAGCTCCGAAAGCACCGCGTACGTCTCCTCGAAGCTCGCCCGGTCGGGCCCCTGGACGACGACGAAGAGACCGACCCGTTCCGTCACCGGCTGAAGCCACGCCACGCGTGGAGCCGGCAGATCGACCACGAGGTAGTGAAGCGGAACCCGCCCTCCTCCTGAGATGTCGATGTAGGTCACCTCCCCGACCCCGACAAGTTCGTCGGACGCCGACTTCCCGGAGGCCCTGTCAACGACGACGAGCCCGGAATCCGAGAGCGTGTTGGGGGCCGGCCTACCCTCCCACGTCACCGGGGAGAGGTAGTGCCACGACGGGAGGCCCATGTAGAACCGCGCGTTCGGGAGCTTCGGATCGGCGTCCACGAGGCCGACGCGCCCCCTGGACATAAGCGCGTGGGCCAGGTTCACGGCCACCGTCGACTTCCCCGGCGACAGGTCTCCCCCGGTGACGACGAAGATGTCGGTCCTGTGCCAACGCCCGTCGGCCCGAGGGCCGTCCCCGGCGCCGGCGGTGGGAGTGGCGGACGCCGCGTCAGGCGCGGCGCCGTCGTTTCCCTCTGCCGGGCGCGCCTCGACGACCGACGGACCCCCGCCATCAGCGGGAGTCTCCGCCGACCTCGCCGGCGCAGTCGTCCTGCGCTCTTCGTCGTTGGAGAAGAAGAGGTGAGAGACGTCCGCGAGCGTCTTCGGAGACCTGTTGCCAGCGCGTTCGCTCATCTCGCCCGTCCGAAGATCTCTGCGATTTCGTGCGTGCCGGCAGCGCCTAACTCGAGCGGTAGACCTCGACGACGCAATCCTCGTTAGGTGCTTCCCGGTTCTCGTTGGAGGGGTCCGGAACCCAGACCCCGTCTATGACGAACTTGTAGAGATGCCTGCCTGCGTCCAGTGCGAGGGTCGTGTGCCAGACACCGTTGCTGCTTCGGGTGAGCTGCACGCCGTGCTGGCGCTCCCAGTCCGTGAAGCTGCCGACGAGCTCGACCTCGTTCGCCTCCGGCGCCACCAGTGAGAAGAGGACCCCGCCGTCGACGAAGTGCGGTCCGGGCTGCGAGAGGATCCACTCGTCCATCCCCGGATCGAGGTTCGTCTCCACAACCTCGGCGGCAGGCTCGTACTCCTGCGCCGCGACGCGCTCCTCGTCTGCGATGACCTCCTCCGCCAGCTCCCGGTAGTCCCTCGCGCCGCCGCAGCTCTTCGCGTAGTGAGCGATCGACACGCCCCAGTTGGCCGCCTCGCGGAACCGCACCGTGTGCCGAATCACCGTCTCGAACATCTCGCGGCCGAACCGCGTTCTCGCCTCGCGAAGGAAGTCGCGCGCGAATCGGGTTCGCCGGTCGAACATCGTAAGGAGTACGCGCGTCCGCTTGCGCATCCCGAGCTGGTCTCTGACGAGCCGGATCGTCTCGACGATCTTGAGCGCGCCGTGGAGCGAGAAGTAGGACGGCTCCATCACGACGAGGGATTCGTCGCAGGCGACGAGCGCGTTGAACGTGAGGAGACCGACGCTCGGCGGGCAGTCGACGAGCACGTAGTCGTAGTCGCCCGAACAGGCCTCGAGCTTGCGCCGGAGCCGGTTCTCGCGGTCCGGCTGACCCGAGAGCTGCTGCTCGATGGCGGAGAGGATCACGTTCGACGGTGCGACGTCGAGGGTCTCCGTGACGGGATGGACGACGTCGCGCACCTGCGCCGCCGGGTCCATGAAGAGGTCGTACGTGGAGCGCTCGAGCTCGTCCGTGTCGATACCGAGTCCGATGGAGGCGTGTGACTGTGGATCGCAGTCGACCAGAAGCACTCTCCTGCCGGTGTCGGCGATGTACGAGGCGAGGTTCACGGCCGTCGTCGTCTTCCCACAGCCGCCTTTCTGGTTCACGAGAGCGATCGTCCTCATGGTCCCTCCATGCGTGCGGCGTCAACGAACCGGGACGGGCACCGCAGCTACACGCACCCGACCCGCACCTGTCCGGAACAGACCGGTACTTTCCCGGCTCAATGACATCTAAACCATGTGTCTCAAAGGGGTTCGGCTAACCCGCCGTTACGCTATCCAATCGGTGAGGGTCTGTCAAGCGCGTTCTTGTGAGCGCGCCTTCCCTGTGTTCGAGCGCTCACAAGCGCACGTGCCGATGGAACTTGACAGGGATTCGGCATCGCGGTAGCCTTCTGATAATTGAATGAGTGTTGTTCGGCAGTCCCCATAGTAAGGAGGGTCCCATGCACGTTCGTGTCGGGCTTCTCAGGGTGACCGTGTGCGTGGCGCTGGTGCTCGCGCTGGCAGCGCCCGTGGCCGCCCAGACGATCGAGGACTACCTGTCGTCGTACACGGGCGCCAACGCGACCGGCTATCTGCAGCCGATCGTCGACGCGATAGGCGCCGACCTGAACTCGGGGCTCTACCATTCAGCCGCCATCCCGAAGTCGGGGTTGAGCATCAAGCTCGAGCTCGTAGCGATGTCGGCCATGTTCAAGGATTCCCAGTCGACGTTCACGGCCACGACGGAATCGGGCTTCTCGCCCACGCAGGACGCGGAAGCGTCGACCGTCGTCGGGCCGGAGGCGGCCACCATCGTCTCGGGTGACCACAACGCGCAGTACGCCTTCCCCGGAGGGTTCAACCTGCAGTCGTTCTCGCTCGCCGTACCCCAGATCCGCGTGGGCTTCTGGAGCGGGACGGAGGTGCTCGTGAGGGCCATAGCCGGCGAGATCGGCGACACGGAGATCGGCGACCTGTCGCTCTATGGCGGGGGCGTGCGCCACAACATCTCCCAGTACTTCGGCGAGGGCTTCCCGGTCGAGCTCGCGGCAGGCGTTTTCTACCAGGAGTTCAAGCAGGGCGGTGACCTCCTTGAGACCACCGCGCTTTCGTACGGCATCCAGGCCAGCAAGGACGTCGGAATCCTGGAGTCATACGTAGGGCTCATGGCGGAGTCGACGAAGACGGACCTGAAGTACGAGAGCACCGCGTCGGGCACGCCGGAGGATACGCTGGTGTCGTTCGACTCGGGAACGAATTTCGCCGGGACGCTCGGGATCAAGCTCGACGCCGGCATCGTCTTCACGTTCGTCGAGTACCACATTACTTCGCAGATGAACAGCCTGGCCATCGGCCTCGGGGCCGGCTTCTAAGCTCGTCGGAGCAGGGAGGAGAGAACCATGAGAAAGATTCTGTTCGTTCCGGTCCTCGCGCTCCTCGTCTTTATGATGGCGAGCGGGGCCGGCTGTCTTCTCGTCGACAGAGTGGTCGAGCTGGTGCTCACCGGCTACGTCTGTGTGACGTTCGAGGAGTACCACACGGACTTCAACTGGACGACCCCCGAAGAGGTCGACGTCGCGGACGATCTCGACGCGATCCTCGCCGACCTCGACCTGACGCGCGCCGACATCGACACGGCGTTCGTGGTGAGCGCGAGCTACCAGGTCCTGGAGATCACGGGAACGACGGACTGGGTGATCTCGGGTGAGATCACGGTCGAGCGTACGGACGCCGGCTACGAAGAGGGACCGTACATACTCCTCGAGTACGTATCGCAGAACCTCGCCGCGGCGATGCCCGCACCGATCTACGCGGATCTCACCACCGCCGGCGTCGACCTCATCAACGACGCGATCACGGGTTATCGACTGCAGGGCGAGAATCCCACGTTCATCTTCAGTGTGGAGAACGACAGCGGCTCGCCTGATCCCATGCCCGAGCCGCTGGACTTCGACTGGGAGGGCTGCGTCACGATCCACCTCGTGCATCCGAAGCT
>JALGVN010000199.1 GCA_025774645.1 bacterium | reverse complement strand
GCCCGTCGGGCGCGTCGCCCCAGTCGAGCTCCTCCTCGCCCTCGATGAAGACCTCGTAGTCCTCGACCTCTCCCACACCGGCGGATCCGGTCGGGGGGATACTGGTGTGGGCGCCGTACATCAGACGGAACCGCGCGAACGTCTGCCCGGGCACGGCGTTCGCCGGGACGTTGAAGGAGAGGTTGTTCACGCCCATGCTGAGTAGCTGGTTGGAGAAGATCTCCTCGCCGGCATCGAACCAGTCCCCGTCGCCGTTGAAGTCGACCCAGGCGAAGAGGGACCCCCCGAAGGCTCCCCCCTTCTCGACGTCGACTGTGGCGGCCTGGCCGGGAACGAGTGCCGACGTGAACACGACGCCATCCTCGTCGTCGATGTTGCTGATGTCGTCGCCGAGCGCGTTCGGGTGCGGCTGCCCGTCCAGCTCGCCGTCGATCGACGGACCGAGCGTGAACCAGTCAAGTGCGAGATGTCTCGCGCCGTTCGACATGGCGAGCGTGGGATAGGTCGGATCGGGCGCGTCGCCCCAGTCTGTCTCCCCCGTCTGGACCACGAACGCGAGGTCGATCGACTCTCCCTGATACGGGTGCTCCGGAGGGTAGATGAGCTCGAACCACTCGCCCTGGTACGGTTCTTCGCCCTGGACCCAGACCGCGTCGTCGTTCCAGTGGTCGATCGACGTCTTCCACCCGAAGACCGCGGTCGGGTCCATGGGATGCGCCTGGACGTCGAGCCAGTAGACGACGGGCTCGTCGGGAGTTCCCTCTTGGAAGAAGACGTCGAAGAAATCGATCTCGAAGTTGTACTGCCAGCAGGTGAAGTCCGCTCCTGGCTCCCAGAAGTCGGGCGGCTCCATCCAGCCTTCCGGCACGCCTTCCTGCCACGGGTGAACCGCGAAGTCGAACGCGCCGAACTCCCAGACCGCGAGCACCTCGCCGGGCATGCTGTACCCGGTCGGGCTCTGCTCGGCTGGGATGTCGGCGTGGAGGCTGAGCGTGAAGCCGACGGCGTCCGGCATCCCGAACGGCAGGACGTCGTGATACCACGACCCCCAGATGTGGAAGTTCGTGATGTAGCCAGGCATCTCGCAGAGGAAGTCATCGGCCAGGATGAACGGGCCGGTGGCATACACGTCCAGACCCATGTCGGGTTCCAGATCCGGAAGCTGGACCCACTTGGACGGGTCCTCCGGGTACCAGTCGGCCACCGCAGTTGCGGCCAGCGCGAGCACCAGCACGGCCGCCATCATCAATGAGGTCGGTCTCATTCTGTCTCCCCTCTGTTGAGTTGGCTGCGAGTTGTAATGGTGGGACGTCCGCCAGTTTCCAAGGCTGCGACACATTATACCATGAGCGAGGGTCATTCCACAAGGGGCTTCCACGGGGGGGGGTGATGTGAGAAGGCCCCCGGCGCGTGCCGGGGGCCTCCCCTCAACCAGCTCCTGGACAGCGATGGAACTACTTCAAGAGCAGCATCTTCCTCGTCTCGGCGTACTCCCCCGCGGTCATCCGGTAGAAGTAGACGCCGGACGGGAGCTCCCGTCCGCTCTCGTCGACGCCGTGCCACGACACGCTCCGGCGACCCTCAAGCTGAGGCTCGTCGATGAGCGTCGACACCTGACGTCCGTTCACGTCGAACACCTCGATCACGACGTGGCTTCCGCCCGCCGGGACGTCGTAGGCGATGGTCGTCGTCGGGTTGAACGGGTTCGGGACGTTCTGGTAGAGCCCGAGCCGCTCCGGGACGATCTCCCCGCCCTCGGGCACGTCGGTGCCGTAGTCCATGTTGAGCGCGAACGCGAGATCGATCGACTCCGGGAACCACGGGTGCTGCGGCGGATACCGGAGCTCCTCCCACGGGCCGGGGTACGGCTCGAAGCCGAGCCCCCAGACCGCGTCGTCGTTCCAGTGATCGAGCGACGTCTTCCACCCGAAGTGAGCTCCGCTGAACTCAGGAAGCGCCTGGACGTCGAGCCAGTAGACGATCGGCTCGTCCGGTGTGCCGACCTGGTGGAACGCCTCGGGCGGATCGATCACGAACCTGTAGACCCAGCACACCTCGTCCGCCGGGAAGATGTAGGTCTCCGGTGGCTCGAGCCAGCCTTCCTCGATCCCGTCCATCCAGACGTCCACGGCGAACTCGTACGGCGGGAACGTCTTCAACCAGAGGAGCTCGCCCGGCATGCTGTAGCCGGTCGGGCTCTCGTCCTCCGGGATGTCCTCGTGGATGCTGAGCGTGAACTGGACCGCCGCCGGGTCGGGGATCTCGTCCCAGAGCCACGAGCCCCAGAGCGTGATCACGGTGATCCGTCCGGGCTCGGTGCAGAGGAAGTCGTCAGCCAGGACGAACGGCTCGAACGCGGCGACGTCGATGCCCGTCGGTTCGAGATCGGGGAACTGCACCCACTTGAAGAACTCGGCCTGATCGATGAGGAGCACGTAATCCTCGACCTCCCCGTCGGCGGCCGGCCCCTCGTACGGGAGTCCTCCCGCCATGCTGAACCGGAACCGGGCGGTTGTGATCAGGTTCGACACCGCGTTCCCCGGGACGGCGAACGTCAGCGAGTTCAGGCCAGGGACGAGAGGCTGTCCCGCGAAGATCTGGTTCGATGCCTGCACCCACGAGCCGTCTCCCTCGAAGTCGATCCACGCATCGAGGCCGCCTGCGACCGACGCCGTGACGTCGACCGTCGCAACGTGACCGGGGATGATCGGCGACGTGAAGACGACACCGTCCTCGTCGTCGTTCCCGTCGAGATCGTCGCCGTCGGCGGGCCCGGTCGGCTGTCCGTCCGGATCTGCGTCAATGGTGAGTCCGAGGAAGATGCCGGGTTCGATCACATGACTCGCGCCGTTCGAAGCCGCGAGCGTCGGGTACGGCGGATCGTCAGCGTCACCCCAGTCGAGTTCCTGAACTTCCTCCTCGATGTACACCTCGTAATCCTCGACCTCTCCCTCGCCGCCGGGCCCGTCGAACGGAAGTCCGCCGTTTGCACTGAAGCGGAACCGCGCGAACGTCTGGCCTGTCGGCACAGCGGCCGGTACGAAGAACGAGAGGGAGTTCAGTCCCGGGACCAGGGGTTGAGCGAAGTAGATCTGGTCGCCCGCGCCGGCCCACGAGCCGTCGGAGTCGACGTCGACCCACGCGTCGAGCATCCCCGGTGCTGAGGCGATGACGTCGACCGTGGCCGTCTGGCCAACGAAGACCGGCGACGTGAACACGACCCCGTCCTCGTCCGGGAGGCCGGTCATGTCGTCGCCGAGAGCCGCGGGGTGCGGCTGGCCGTCGGGCTCGGGATCTATGAGCGCGCCCAGAACGAACCCGGGCACGATGTTGTGGTTCGCGCCGTTCGACGCCGCGAGCGTCGGATACGTCGGATCCGGCGCGTCGCCCCAGTCGAGCTCCTCCTGCCCGCCCTCGATGAAGACCTCGTGGTCCTCGACCTCTCCCACGTAGCCGCCACCGACAGGAGACTGCGGGGAGCCCCAGTTGTAGGCCAGGCGGAAACGGGCGAACGTCTGCCCGGGCACCGCGTCCGGCGGGACGCCGAAATCGAACGACGTCAGACCCGGGACGAGCAGTGTGTATACGATGATCTTCTCGCTCGGACCCCAACTCCCGTCGCCGTCGAAGTCCACCCAGGCATCGAGGTAACCGAGGAAGACGCCCGCCCTCGTCACGTCGACGGTGGCCGTCTCGCCAGGCACGAGCGGCGTCGCGAAGACGACGCCGTCTTCGTCGTCCAGACCGGCGAGGTCGTCACCCGTCGCCGTTCCGTCGGGCTGCCCGTCCAGTTCGAGGTCGACCAGAGGCCCGAGGCTGGTGATCGCGGGCGTCGAGGGCAGCGCGAGATGCCACGCTCCATCGCTCGACGCCAGCGTCGGGTATGGAGGATCCGGGGCGTCGCCCCAGTCTACGCCGATGTTCTCGATCACGAACGCCAGATCGATCGACTCGCCCTCGAAGGGGTGTCCCTGCGGGTAGATGAGCTCACCCCAGGTGGCCGGCCCCACCGCCCACACCGCGTCGTCGTTCCAGTGATCGAGCGAGGTCTTCCAGCCGAAGTGAGCGGAAGGATCGAGCGGCATGGCCTGGACGGCCAGCCAGTACACGATCGGTTCGTCCGGCGTGCCCTGCTGTATGAATGCTACAACCGGGTTGATGCTGAAGTTGTACTGCCAGCAGGTGAAGTCGCCCACCGGCTCCCAGTAGTCGGGCGGATCGAACCAGCCCTCGGGCGTTCCCTCCTGCCAGGGCTGGGCGATGAAGTCCCCCGGGTTAAACGTCCAGCCCGCGAGCGCCTCACCCGGCATGCTGTAGCCGGTCGGGCTCTCGTCGGCCGGGATGTCCGCGTGGATGACGACGGTGAAGATGACCAAGTCCGGGTCGCCGAACGGCAGCATGTCATTGTGCCACGATCCCCAGACATGGATGTCGGTGATCGGGCTCGTCTCCGTGCAGAGGAAGTCGTCGGCCAGAAAGTACGGGAGCGAAGCGTTCACGTCCATGCCCGTCTCCGACTGCAGATCAGGGAACTGCACC
>JALGVN010000198.1 GCA_025774645.1 bacterium | reverse complement strand
TCGGCCCGATCACGTTCGGGAAGCTCGCCACCGCGTGCGCCGGATCCTCGACCTGGAGCGTACCGCTCGAGTCGTGGTTCCAGCCCGTAATGTGGAGGACGTTCGCAGCGAACGTCGGGTAGCCCGGAGACGAAGCAGCGTCGTAGCCGACCTCTCCGCCCTCGACGAGAGTCTTCCCGCCCGCTGCCACGAAGTTCTCAACCGCGGCACGGTAGGCGCTGTTCGCGACCGGACTCGTGTTGTCGCCGCTGGCGGAGAGGATGAGATCGTAGTCCATCCACGTTCCGGGGTCGGACGATCCGGCCGCTTCGACGACCGCGTCGTACCCGAGAGCGACGATGTCGGTGAGGAGATCGTCGACAGACTTCGGGCGCTCGATACCATCGTCGATGGCAACGTCGATGACGTTCCCGGATTCGTCGAGCTTGACCCGCTCCTTCGCTCCGGCGGTGTCGTCGAGGATGAGGATGTTCGCGAGCGTCTCATAGAGGACGAAGTCCTCGGTCTGCGCAGGCGCGGAGACCGCGATGCCCCGGCTCTCCGGAATGTGGTGCCACGCCCGCACCTTCATCACGTAGTTGAAGTACGGGAGCGTGGCCTCGTAGTAGCCGCCGGCGCCGGCGCTCGACGTCGTCTCGAGGTAGAGCTCCATGTTGTCCGCGCGGTAGATCTTGATCGTCGCGTCGAGCGGAGTGCCCGTACCGATCTGCGTCACTGTGCCGGACACGACGCCGGCGGGAGCGAAGTCCATGTAGAAATCGACGTCGTTCGCGCCGTACTGGACGAAGACCTCCTCGTAATACGGGAGATAGCCGAACTTCAGGACGTAGACGTCGTAGTACGCCACCTCGAGGTCGCCCTCGATCACGTACGCTCCGCCCGCGCCGCTCACGGCCTCGAAGAGAGGAGTCGCGCCGGTCGTGTCGGCACCGGCGGGATACCCCTTGATCGTCGCGCCCTCGATCGGCGCGCGGCTCGCCTCGTAGACCTCACCGGCCATCTGGCCGTAGACCGTCGCGACGGTGATGTCCTCGAGGTGGACGTTGACGCCGCTCAGCCCGATCGCGGCGTGGATCGTGCCGGTCGTGTTCGGCGTCACGAGAAGGTCGACGCTCGTCCCGGCCGCGGTCACCTCATCGTCCACACCGCAGCCAACCGCGTGGAGCGTGAACCCGCCGGCAGACGACACGCCCGTGATCGTCCCCTCGTAGTGCGGGGCGAGCATGCCGTAGAGCCCGATCGCGGGTACGTTCCCCTCGATGTCGGCACTCCCGAAGTCGTAGCCGCCCGTTACCGGCAGGACGTCGCTGAAGGCGTCGTAGTTCACGCCGATCTCGCTTCCGACGACCGTGAGGTCCTCGCCGTAGATCGGGGCGACGGCGAAGTGCGCCTCACCGGCGGCGTCGGTCACGTCCACGACGGGAGCGATCGACCAACCGTCGATCGTGATCTCGACGTTCGGCTTCGGGTATCCCTCGTCGTCCCACACCGTGACCGTGACGTCCGTCGACTCGAGGATCGGGACGGTCGGCGGGTCGATCTCGTAGGTCACCGGGACGATGACCTCCGCGGCTCCCGAGTACGGCTTGAAGTTGTGCTTGCTGACCCAGACCTCTATCGTCCCGACCGACGTCGGAGGCGTCGAGATCGTGATGTCGGCGTGTCCGGAGGCGTCGGTGTAGGCCGTCTCGTAGAACTCGCCGACCATGTAGATGCAGACGAGCGCGTTCTCGACCGGGTCGCGCGTGAGCGTGCCCACGTCGATCGAGAAGGTGTTCCCACCCACCGGGAACGCGTCTCCGAAGGTCGCGTCGAGCTCGGTGTAGGGATCGGTCCAGACGTCGAGCGCGGGGTCGCCGAAGAGGTTGTACATCTCGTAGTAGCGCCGGGTGGCTCCGCCGCCCGAGTAGGCCACGTAGACGTCCCACATCCCCTGGTTCAGGAACCCGCGGGCCCAGCGGTACTCGTCACCGAACCAGGCGTCGTAGACGCCCTTCTCGAGGATGTCGTCCTCGGTCCAGTACGAGTTCGCCGACGAGCCGTAGAACGCCATGGTCCCGTACGGAGCGAGCGTCCAGGTCTCGCCGAAGCACTCGCTCGCGAAGTCGCCGGTGATGCACGCGTACGACTGGACGAGCGGCAGCATGTCGTCGTTCGTGAGAGCGTTCACGTGCGACGGGTTCATCGGCGGGCCGTCCGCCCACCCGTTCGTCGAGCCGTGGCCCGAGTAGGTGAGCTGGGAGAGGCCGGCGTTGATGTCATCGATGCACTGCTGCGTCGTCGCGTTGTACGTCACCGAGTAGCGCTTGTTGACCGTGTAGCCGTCTGGCTCGAGCCACGTGCTGATGACGTAGTTGTGCGTGCCTTCGGAGACCGTGTAGTTGTCCGAAGACGCCATGAAGGTGGCATTCTTGATCCAGCCGGTCCCGCTCGAGAGCGAGTAGCGGATGTAGTCGATGGTCTTGTTCGCGAGGAGCGTGACCTGTGCCTCGGTCTGGCACGAGAAGCGGCCGATGTAGATGTCGGGCAGCCAGTCGCCCGCCCCGTCCATCGCCGTGTAGAGGAGGTCGCTCGCCGTCGAAGACGACACGCCGGTGAAGCACGGAACCTGCGGCTTGTCGCCGATGAGCAGAACGAACGTCGGCGGCACCGCCCAGGTGTCGTAGGCAGTCTGGATGTAGTTCTTGATGGCGGTCGTCGTGACGCCGCCAGGAATCTCCGACGTCTTCGTCACGGTCGTCTCGTACCCGAGCCTGTGACGGAGACCGGCGAGCATCTGGATCTCGTCGTAGAAGTCGTCGTGCGTGATGATAAGGTAGCCGATCGGGAGCTCGAGGAGCACCCTGCTGTCGAAGTCGCCGGCGTTCAGGAAGTTCTTCCGGGCGAACGTGTCGAAGTCCGGCGATGCGTAGCGCTCAAGGACCTCGTTCGTGCGTGCCCAGTCGGCGCCCTCGAACGTGACCTCGATCTCGATGCTCGTGAGGATCCTCGCCGTCCCGTCCGCCGGGCTGTACTGGATCGGACGGACTTCGAACTCGACGAAGCGGTGCGCGCGAACGTCGCCGATGTCCCCGAGGACCGCCGACTCCTCGGGCCAGTAGCCTGTCCGCGAGTAGGCTGAGTCGTCAATCACGAACTCCGCGGCCTCGATCGCCCCCTCGATCTTCTCGATCGGAGGCTGCACCGGGAGGATCGGGTGGTCGATGCCGAGGTCGGCGAGCGACACGTCGCCGTAGGTCGCGCTAAGAACGCGAAGCGCGGGCACCGCGCCCTGCGGGATCTCGAGGTGCTCACGGATCACCGGCAGCATGGGCCATCCGACGTCGGTCGAGTAGACGCGGCCGTCGAACGTGAGCCGCGTGAAGAGACCGAGGTCGGTCTCGACGTCCTCGGCCTGAACTCCCGGAATATCGACGGCGATCGTCGCACCGGACGGTCCGGACGACAGGAGCCTCACGTCGACATCGCCGTACGGCTCCATCGTGCCGAAATCGACCCAGCGCGCCGAAGCAGGCAGCGCGGCCAGGACGAACAGCGCGCAGAGAGCCACCATTCGCGCGTACTTCATCCGATCCCTCCTTCGCTGGAGGCAGGCGTACTTGTCCGCCCCCGCGGGTGGTAAGTGACAACCCTCGTTCGCGTAACCATACAAATGGCGGGGCATTCGCCTCGCACATGAAGTATATCACATCAGTCAGAACACCGCAAGAGTCGGGGCCCGCAGGGGGTTTCGTCGGTGCTTACGCCGGGCTCCCCGGCCGTGCCGCCCCGCCCCGAGAGCGCCCAAACGGCTCTGTTATTGCAGGAGAAAGCGCTCGAGAGCGACCGAGGAGCTCGCATCGGACACGTGTGTCGACGGCGGGTTCCGGCGGGGTGCGCCCGTTCGCCGTAGTGCGGCACGGCGAACCGCCGGAATGCGTTGACATCCCGAGCGCGAGGCTCTTAGTTTCGACGGAACCCGTCCGCGGGAGCGACACGCTTCCCGGCGCCGTCCACGAGGACACTTCGAGGACCACGGATGGAGCAACGCATCCATACATCCGCCATCACCGAGAACGACGTCTTCTACGCGTCCCTCCTCGAGACGGTCGTCGACAGCATCGTCGACGCCGTCGGTCCTGAGAGCCTCGAGGCGATCCTCATGATCGGTGCGCCGGCCCGCGGCGAGGCGACGATCATCGGCACGCCGCAGGGGCTGTACAGCCTGAGCGACATCGACCTCATCTGCATCCACCCTCAGTCGAGCGATCGCAAGGCGCTCGCGGCGAAGCTCGGCCCTCGCATCCTGCGCCTGAACGAAGAGATCGGCAGCGTGTGCGTCGGCGTCGATGCGTCGTTCAGGACGCGCACCGAGCTCGAGTCGGTGCAGCCGTTCATCTCGAGTCACGAGATGCTCACGTCGCCCGTCGTTGTCTGGGGCGACGAGACCGTCGCCTCATCGCTGCCCGAGCCGCGCATCGCCAACGTCCCCCCGAACGAGAGTCTGAAGCTCGTCCACAACCGGATCATCGAGCAGCTCCTCCTCTACCCCGCGGTCGCGAGCGCCCCCGAGGACTACCGTCCGGTGGCGTCC
>JALGVN010000197.1 GCA_025774645.1 bacterium | reverse complement strand
CTTCCGGCGCCCGCCAGCGCGAGCCAGACGGAGAGCGTGACACCGAACGACATCTCGTTTCCGCGCCAGGCCACCATGAGCTCGCGGAGGAGGAGGACCTGGACGGTCACGGCGGTCAGCCCGAGCACGGCGAGAGCCGCCCTCAGAGCCGCCTTGCCGCGGCCGATGGCCTTGCGTTCCTCAGTCGTCTGTGCGTCCATCGCGGGAGTGAGTTTACCAGACGGGGCCGGCCCGTGTCGAACGCTTCCCCCGCCGGAACTCGTTGCCGCACGTTGGTTTAGGTCACCAGAAAACCGTTGACACTTCGGAGAGCGGTCTGCTAGCCTTCGCCCGACGGGAGTCGCGCCCGTCAACGTCCTATACGTGCACCGCGTCATGTCTGAAGAGAGGATCGCCTTGGCGGCGCACCCGCGCCCTGTGCGGGGCGGGGCCGTCTCGGCGGCCGGGAAGCGAACGATGGCCGGGAACGTAGCCCACGCAGAAGGCCGAGAGACGACGACCGGAAGTCGGACCGGCGGGCCCACCGAACAGCCGTCGCGCATCGCGCGCCTCATCGGTTCTTACCTGATGAAGTTCAAACGACCCGACGCGATCTCGTTCGGCGAGGCGTTCGGTCGCGCCGGGCGCGTTCTCGTGATCCCGGAACGCGGGGTGGCCGGCGCCCTCTTCGCGATGCCGACGCTCCGCGCGATGCGCAGGGGGTTCCCGGACGGGAAGATCGCCGCGCTCGTCCACGAGGACGACCGTGATCTCCTCGAGGGCTCGGAGGAGCTCGACCGCGTGATCCCGTACGCGCTGCCGACCGGCATCCGCGGCGTCTGGGCTCTCGTGTGGATGGCGAGGAAGATGAGGTCGTACCGGTTCGACATCGCGATCATCCTCGACCGGCACTTCAGCCTTGAGCGCGTCCTGCTTTGCTATTTCACGGGCGCCACGATCCGCGCGGGACTCCAGAGCGACGAGAGCCATCCGTTTCTGAACCTCGAGGTGAGCCGCAACGTTCCGGGGAAGACGCGCGCGCAGCTCGGCCTCGAGATCGCGAGGGTCATGGGGGTCGACGTCTCCGGTCTGGGTCTCTACTGGCACGTGCCGGAGCGCGAGAGGCGGCTTGCCGAGCAGCTCATCCACTTCCGGAAACCGCGCGAGGACGAACTCCTGGTCGGCTTCGATCCCGGACCGGGACGAGGCGGGAGCTCGATCACACTCTCGCAGCAGGCCAGGCTCCTGGACAAGCTCTGCTCCGACTATCAGGCTCGGGCGATCCTTCTCACGGCTCCCGAGCACCACAGGCTCGTGAACAAGCTCGAGTCGATGCTCTCGCGCGAGCCGATCGTCGTGCAGCAGCGCAAGATGCGGGACGTCGTCGGCCTCCTCGGCCAGTGCGATCTCTTCGTCGCCGGAAACACGGATCTCGTCTATTTCGCCGTCGCAATGGGCATTCCGACGGTCTCCCTGATGACGCCTCCCGAGATGGAGGAGGCAGCTCTTCCCGAAAGCGACTGCCTGCAGATCGTGGAGCTCACCCCGGGGGAGCGCTTCCCGATCGAGAACTTCATCGAGCGCACTCAGGCGGTGCTCCTGACCGCGAGCAAGGTCTAGGGCACGGACGAACATGCGCCTCTTCCTGAGACTGATGAGCTACGTGAGACCCTACTGGCGCCGCCTTCTGGCGGCGCTGGTCTGCATGGCTATCTTCGCCGTGCTCTCCGGCGTCACGCTCGGCATGATCCTCCCGTTCATGAACATGCTGTTCCAGCAGGAGGAGCTTCTCGAGGGCGGCCCGGAGTCGGTCGCGGCGCCCCTCGCCGTGCTGTCCGCGGAGGAGGAGTCGGCCGAAGATCCCTCGTCAGTCGTCGGAACGGTCGACAGTCTGAAGGACGACGTACGCACTCGTGTCCTCACGCTCTTCGCGAGCAACACGCCGCAGCGTGTGCTCGGGAAGATCTGCATCGCGCTCCTCGTCATGTTCCTCGTCAAGTCGATCTTCGGCTACCTCCAGGCTGTGCTCATCATCTCGGTAGAACAGAGCGTGATCCGCGATCTCAGGAACGGTCTCTTCACGAAGCTGACCGAGCTCTCGCTCTCGTTCTACCACGGACAGCGCTCGGGTCAGCTGATCTCCCGCGTGACGAACGACGTCTTCCTGGTGCGCCGTGCGCTCGTTGCCACGTTCGCGAGCCTCTTCCGCGAGGCGCTCCTCGCTTTCCTTTACCTGGGCCTCGCTTTCTGGATAAGCTGGCGCCTGTCGCTGATCACGCTCGTCGTTCTTCCGCCGATCGTCCTTCTGATCGGGAAGGTCGGCCAGCGCCTCAGAAGGCGAAGCGCGAGGATCCAGGAGAAGATGGCGGACGTAACCTCGACCCTCCAGGAGGCGATCTCGGGCATCAGGGTGGTGAAGGCGTTCGGCATGGAGGAATACGAGCGGCGCAGGTTCTTCGAGAACACGCGCGACTTCTTCAGGGCGACGATCCGGATGGAGCTCTTGAGCGTTCTCGCGAGCCCGCTGACGGAGTACCTCGGCGTCATCGGGGTCGTGCTCGTTCTGTGGATCGGTGCCCGCGAGGTCCTCGTCGGCGGGGCCGTGTCGGCCGACTGGTTCCTGATATTCCTGGCCGCGCTCCTCTCGGCGATGAACCCTCTGAGGAACGTCTCGCGCGCCAACAGCGAGCTCCAGGTGGGGCTCGCCGCGGCCGCCCGCGTCTTCGAGATCCTCGACACCCGGCCCCGGATCGTGTCCCGACCGGGAGCCCCCGTGATTGGTTCCTTCGAGAAGCGAATCGCGTACGAGGACGTCTCGTTCAGCTACGACAGGGGAGGCGAGGTGCTCACTTCGGTCGACCTCGAGGTCGGGCGGGGTGAGGTCGTCGCCGTTGTCGGTCCGAGCGGCGCGGGAAAGTCGACGCTCCTCGATCTCCTGCCGCGTCTCTTCGATCCGACGTCGGGGAGGATCACGATCGACGGCCAGGACCTGCGCGATGTTGGTCTCGCCTCGCTTCGCCGGCTGATGGGTATCGTCACGCAGGAGACGATCCTCTTCAACGACACCGTTCGGAATAACATCGCCTACGGCCTGGAGGGCGCTCCTTACGAGGTGGTCGAGGCGGCCGCAAAGGCGGCGAATGCTCACGGCTTCATCAGCGCGATGCCGCAGGGCTACGACACCGAGATCGGGGAGCGCGGGGTGATGATCTCGGGTGGCGAGCGCCAGAGGATCGCTATCGCCCGCGCGATTCTCAAGAACCCGCCGATCCTCATCTTCGACGAGGCAACGTCCTCGCTGGACACCGAGTCCGAGCGGCTCGTGCAGGAGGCCATCGAGCACCTCCTCGCCGGCCGCACGGTGCTCCTTATCGCCCACAGGTTGTCGACCATCCGGAACGCCGACCGCATCCTCGTGCTCGACGGCGGGAAGATTGTCGAGCAGGGCTCGCACGAGGAACTGCTCGCCGCCGGCGGACTCTACCGCCACCTGTACGACATGCAGTTCAGGGACGGGCCGGTCCCCCCTCGCCCTGAGGGCGGGTAGCAGCGTGTCCGCGCCCACACTCGAGAAGATCGCGGTCATCCGCATGAGCTCGGTCGGCGACGTGGTCCTGAGCGAACCCGTGACCGCCCTCCTCCGCGAGGCCTACCCTCGGGCTGAGATTGCCTTCGTGGTCAAGGCGGCCCTCCGCGACCTCGTCGCCGGGAACCCGTATCTCGACACGATTCACGTGCTGAAGGAGAGCTCCTTCGCAGGACTTCGCGCGCTCGGCCGCGAGGTTCGGGAGCATGGGTACGACGCTGTCGTCGATCTCCACGCGAACTCGAGGAGCCGCTACGTCGCGAGAATCTCGGGAGCGGGTCTCGTGACGCGCTACCGGAAGCGCGAGATGCGCGACGCGTTTCGGGTCAGGGTTCGGAGACAACCATTCCGCGCCTCGAGGTGGCTCGTCGAGCGCTACGTCGCAAGCCTCGTCCCGCTGGGCCTCGAGCCTGCCTATCGTCGACCGCGATACCACGTGGCAGACGCGGACCGCGAGTGGGCGGAGGCGTACCTCGCAGGGGCAGGGTGGCTTCCCGGGGCGTTCGCGGCGGTGGTGCCCGGCTCGGTGTGGGCGACGAAGCGGTGGTTCCCCGAACGGTACGCGGAGCTTGCGAAGCGGGTGACCCAGGAGCTCGGGCTTCCGGTCCTCCTCCTCGGTTCCGCGGACGAGCGGGAGCTCTGCGAGTCGATCGTTCCGGCGGGAGGCTGTGTCGCCTGTGCGCCGAGCGTGAGAGTGGTGGCGGGGGAGACCGCGCTGGGCCAGATGGCCGCGCTCATCGCGCTCGCGCGGGCGTACGTCGGGAACGACAGCGGTCCGACCCACATCGCGATGGCCGCCGGCACACCGACGGTCGCCATCTTCGGTCCGACCGACCCGGGGCAGTTCGATTTCGACGGGAACGCGCTCGTCTACGCCGACCTCGCGTGCAGCGCATGCTCCTTCTTTGGTGGAGAGCGCTGCCACCTCTCGCACTGGGACTGCATGAGGACGATCGAGGTCGAGGACGTGGTCGGGGCGCTGGCGGGGCTTCTCGAGTCGCGGCCCTCCAGCGCCCCC
>JALGVN010000033.1 GCA_025774645.1 bacterium | reverse complement strand
GCGCGGGCGTAGGCGTCGTCCAGCCGCCCGAGCATGAGGTAGGCGTCGATCTCGAGAAGGGCGCCGGAGTGCCGAATCTGATGGAGTCTCGCGCGGGACCCGATCGAGAGCTCCTCGATCGTGCGAAGAGCGGCCTCGGGGTCGCGCAGGTCCGCGACCTCGATCCGCGCCGCCGCCAGGAGTGCTTCGCCGCTCTCACGCCACCCCGGAAACTCATTCGCCACCGCCTTGAGCTCCGCCACGCCCCCACTCGGATCCCCGAGCGCCGGGAGGATCCTCGCGGCCTCCACCCTCGCCGCCGCTGCGGTCTCCGTTTCGGGATGGCGCTCCGCGGCCATCAGGAACGCCTCTCGCGCCTCAGGCAGATCGCCGCCGTCCCGGAGGATCGTCGCGAACCTCACGAGCTCGCGTCCTCCCTCTCCGGTCAGCTCGTCCGCACGGAGGAACGCCGCGAGGGCACGGTCGGGCTCATCGAGCACGAGGAAGACGCTCCCCGCAAACGCAAGACCCGCCGGCGACGCGTCGGACGACTCCGCGATGTCACCCACCCACCGCCGGATGTTCCGTCTCGGCGCGCCCGCGTCGAGCATGAGCTCGATCCGGTTCGTCGCCCACTGGACGAGGCCGCCGCGCTCCTCGGCCACGACGAGGCACTCCGCGACGGCCCTCTCGTACTCGCCGAGAACGGTGTAGGCCTGGACGAGCTCCTGTCCGTAGAGTCCGGGGTGCCCGATGACCCTTCGGCCCTCGAGATAGACCCCGACCGCGTCTTCGTACATCCTGTGCCGGAGCTCGAGAGCCCCGATCTCGTAGTAGCTGTCGGGATCGTCGGGCGATTCCGCGATCGCCCGAAGCCAGGTCTCGTGGGCGCGGTCGAACTCCCCGAGCCTCGCGTGGGCAGCGCCCAGCTCGACCATCGCTCGTCTGTCACGCGGCCTCTCCTCGAGGCGCTGCTCGAGGAGCGCGAGAAGCTCGCGGTCCATGCCCGCTGTCGCGTAGGCCTTGACGAGACCCCAGAACGCCGAGTTGTTCTCGGGTTCCCGCTCGAGGACGCTCTGATAGAGCCGGATCGACTCAGCCGCGTCGCCGAGGACGAGCGCATGGCGCGCCGCGTTGAGATCGAGATCGATCGGATCGATCTCGGCGGACGTACGCCTCGCTGCGAGCGGCGCCGCCACGAGCGCAAGCGCGACGACCGCCACGAACGCGAGGAGCACCGCTCGAGCGCCGGAGCCCTTCATGCTTCCGCCTCTCTTGAGATTCGCCTCCGTCACGGCGCCACCTCCCCCCGGCGTCCGGGCGCAGACTCGTCCGACAACATGTCGGCCGAGAGGCCTTCGAAGTAAGCCCGGATGAGCTCGCGGTACTCGGACGGGTAATCACGCTGCATCGCGCGCAGGAGATCCTCCCGAAGCTCCTGCGTCGCGCGCGTCACGTCGTCCCCGAGTGTGCCGGGGGCGGTGCGAGCGTACGCGTCCCCGGAGCGAGAGCGCCGCTCCCGCGTGTAATCGCGGCGACGGAGCGACCGCTGCGCGTCGAGAAGCCTGGAGAGGATGCGCCGCTGCCTGTCGATCGTCTCCTGCGACGCGCCGCTTCGCTCCATCTCGGCGAGTGTGTCCTCGATCTGCTCGACGGTGTCGTCCAGCCTCCCGAGAATCTCGTTTCTGTTCCCGAACTCCTCGGCGAGCCTCCGCGCCTCATCGAGAATCCGCTGCTGCTGACCCTTCATCTCGGCAAGCTGGCGCTGGAGCTGGGGGTTCATCCCCATCTCCTCGAGTCTCTGCCGGAGCTCCTCGGTCGAGTCGTTGAGCTGAGACTGCTGCTCCGCCATTTGCTGAAGCTGCTGCATCAGCTGCTGCATCGAGCTCCCGCCGCTCGACGGGGAGTTCGACTGGTTCGCGGTGAGAAGCGACACGATGAGCCCGTTCACCCGTCCGAGCGCCTCGCGCGCCTCGCGGTGCCCGGCCGAGGTTCCCCCATCCGCGATCTGCGTTGCGGCGCGGGCCATGAACATCTCGACGATGCCGAAGGCGCGATAGACCGACGGGTCGATCACGAAAGACTCCTTCGACACCATGAACATGCGCTCCGCGATCATCGACATCGACTCCACAAGGTCGGTCTCCTTCGCGACCAGCTCGACGATCTCACTCCTGGGAATCCGCTTCCTGTCCTCGACGGCGCCCACGACCTTCTCCTGCTCCGAGGACACACCGAGGAGCTCGTCGATCGCTCGAAGCGTCGCCTCGCGGTCGCGCTGCACGAGGCTGCAAGCCATCCCTCCCTGGCAGCTCGACAGACTGGTGAAGAGGGTCAGAAGGTCGCTCGACGCCGACTGGCACATCGGTCCCGCCTCGGCCGGCTTCTGCTCCATGAACGACGTCCTGGCCTTCTCCATCTTCTCCTGCATGCCGGCGGCGTCCATCTCCTCGGCCGCCTCCTGCATCTGCTCGGCGGTCTGCCGGTCCACCTGGCTCATCTCTTCAATGGCTTTCTCGAGGTCGGCCCGGAGCTGCTCCGCTTCCATGGAGAGCTCGGCCTGCTCCTCCGACATCCGCTCGCACTGCTCGCCGCCTGGTGACTGTCCCGCTTCCTCGGCGAGACGTTCCTGACGCTCGGCAAGATCCTCGGCGCGGTTCGTGATGTCGGCGAGGTCCTGTTCCGCCTTGACCCTCTTGAGGAGGTTCAGGGTCTGCTCCAGCCGGCGCATGTAGTCGTCCTGGGTGATCTCCATCTGTTCCATCGCCTGCGAGACCTGCTCGGGCGAGATCTGCTCCATGGCCTCGCGGATCCGCTCGATGAGCTCCCGCATCTCCTCGGTCGCAACCTCGTCGAGGAGCTTCGTGATCTCCTCGGTCTTCTCGAGCGTCTCGAGGGCGACACGGTCGCTCTCGCTCATCTTGTCGGTGAGCTCGCTCATCTTGTCGGCCATCTTGCCGACCTCCTCGGCGAGATCCTCCTGCCGCTCGAGAGCGGCCTCAATTTCCTCCTCCTTTTGCCAGTCGATGGACGGGTCGCTCCTGAGCTCCTCCTGGATCTCCTCGAACTCCCGGCGGAGATCCTCCTGTTCTTCGACGAGGTCCTCGAGGCCGTCGACCATCTCGTCCTGGTCGCCGGTGACCTCGCTGTAAAGCTCGGCCATCGACGGGAAGCGGATGAGGTAGCTCTCGCTCCTCGAGATCTTCGGACCGCTCACCCGGTCGTTGTCGGTCACCTCCGCGAAGTAGATGAGAACGGTCCCGGGCAGGACGCCGGTCTCGGAGAGATCCCAGACGGTCTCCTTCACGAGCTCCCTCTCCCCCCGGCTCCCGAGGGTCGCGAGCGGAAGGACGCCCTCAGTCGCCAGTCCCTCGATCGAGTACCGGATGCTCAGGCCCGAGACTCCGTAGTCGTCGAGAGCAGAGATCACCAGCGGAAACGACATGTCTCGGGGAACGTCGCGGTCCTCGCCGGGCTCGACGATGCGCACGAGCGGGTACTCGTCCCGCACGGCGACGATCGAGTAGGTCGGCGGAGCGCCGTTCGAGAGCCCGTCGGTGTCGGTGATCTCGATGGAGTAGGTCGTGCTCTCCCGGATGCGGATGCCGCCCCGGAAGGCCGACGGACCAACGCGCTCGAGCGGGACGCTCTCCCCGGACTCGAAGACGACCCGAGCGTTCTCGAGGGGCTTGCTCGCGGTGAGGGTGAGACCGATACGCGTTCCGGTGAGCGCCGTGACGTCGCCGTTGTTCTCGTCGACGGTGCGTGCGAGGAGGCCGCTGTAGGCTGGGAACTCGTAGTCGAGCCTGAGTCCCGTCACAAAGGGTCTCTCGATGACCGTCGCGGTGTAGGTCGGGCTCTCCGCCTCCCCGACCCTCACCGAGTAGCGGAGACCCGTTCGCACGTCGCCGAGGGTCGCGCGGTGGGCGCTCTCGCCCTCCGGGCCCGGCACTGCGGCGCTCGCGTCGGGCGCGTCGGGCGTCATCGCACGTTCCCGCGGGATCTCGCCCTCGTACTCGTACGTGAGGACGGCGCCGTCGCCCGACTCCCCCCTCACGGTCGCCGTGATCGCGAGATCGTCGCCCGAGAGGAGCGTAGTGTCGCCCGGTTCGACCGCGATCATCACGACCGGCCGCGCGACGGCGGCGAACGGGCGCGCGAGCCGCCCGAGCGCGGGACCGAGCTTCGAACCCAGACCGGCGAGGCCCAGCACGGCCGCGACGATTACGACCGCGAACGCGAGGCCCCAGCGGCGCACCCGCTCCCTCCCGCGCACGGCACCGAAGTCGATCCCGGCGGCGGCCGCGACGGTCTTCTCGATAAGGGCGTCGATGAGCTCGACGGAGTATCCGTGCTTGCCGCGGCCGCGCTTCTCCCAGAGCTCCGCCGACGACTCGAGCCTCTCACCGAGCTCCGGGTGTTCCGTCTCGACCCTGACCGCGATCTCCACGGGGTCGAACTTCCTCAGGAGCGGCCGAACCACGAGGAGAACGAGCCCAGCCGCGAGGAAGAGGGCGGAGGCCGCGAGCCAGACGACGCGGGCGCCGCGCGGAAAGACGAAGAGGGAATCGAGTACGAGGTAGAGCACCACGGCGGCCAGCACCGGCGTGATCACGCGCAGGAGTCCGTGCGCCGCCGCACGCCGCCGCCAGCGCCGCCCAGCCGCAGCGATCCGGCGCATGAGCTCCTGGTGTCCTCGTTCCACCTGCGTCATCGTGGCTCCTCACCCGTCAGCGACGGGACGGTGGCCTTCAGTTCGAGAGCACGTAGACGGCGATGTTCACTCCCATCCTCAGAGCCGCCTCGTGCTTCTCGGGTGGATCATCGTGCACCTCAGCGTCTTCGAGGCCGTCACCGATGTCGGTGTTGAAGCTGTAGAACACGACCAGCCGCCCGTTGTGGAAGACCCCAAACCCGTGGGGCGGGCCACCGTCGTGCTCGTGGATCTTTGGGAGGCCGTCGGGGAAGCTGTAGAAAGCGTGATAGATCGCGTGGCCGAATGGGAGCTCGACGAATGGACCGTCGGGGAACACCTTCCGCATCTCCTCCCTGAACGATCGGTCCATGCCGTAGTTGTCGTCGGCCCACAGGAAGCCGCCTCTCTCAAGGTACTTCCTCAGGTTCGCTGCCTCCTGGTCGCTGAACGAGATCTTCCCGTGCCCGGTCATGTGGAGCATCGGATAGAGGAAAAGCTCGTCATCGTCGAGGGAGACGGTCGCGGCGCGCTCACCGACATCGATCTCCGTCCGGGACCGGAGCGCCGAGAGAAGGTTCGGAAGCGCCGTCGGGTTCGCGTACCAGTCACCGCCGCCGCGGTACTTCACCTGCGCGATCGTGAACCCACGGGTGGGTTCGCCGGAAGCGGCGCAGGTCGCGAGTATTAACGCGACGAGGAGGATGATTCTGAAGGCGGTGGTCGTTCTCACGCGGTCCTCCGGATGGTCCGGTCGGAACGGCCGGCGCGCAGAGGGCGCCGGCGTCGAGCGAAGGCCTCGTCCATATTGGACGCGGGAGGCGCGGTCCCGTTCACGAACAATATGGTCCTCGTCACACGTCAAGTCTACCAGCTGTTCGGCCCGCGCACCTACGCGGAATGAGCGCTCCTGGGGCGGAAGAGAGGCGCCCCCTCCCCGTCACGGCGTCTGCCGCGTCGGAAAGGGGGCACCGTATCAAACCACTGCCCTGGCCGGGCATCCAGCTACCGTCGGCCAGGCCCTAGAGACTCCTGATGAACGCCCAAACCCAGGCGACCCACCCCAGCAGAACCAGGAGTGCGCCGAGCGGAAGCAGGATGACCATCAGCAGGGGGTTGTGCACGAGCACCGTGATGGCGAGGAACACAATGCCCCCGATCTCCAGGATGCTCCCGCGGCGGATGAGCTGGTCATCTGTCTGCTGCCACGGCATCAGTGCTGAGAGACTAGGCATCGTCGTCCTCGAAGTAGTGAGCTTCATCGTGGCACTCCAGACACGACGTCTCGCCGGACCGGAGTTCGTCCATGAAGCCCTGGTGTCCGCTGCCCTCCAGGAACGAACGCGCTACCCCGTGGCACCGCAGGCAGTCGGCGTTGTCGTACGGCTGATACAACGCGATCTCCCCTTCGTGCCCTCCCAAGTAGTGCGCCTGAACGTGGCGCAGCCCCCTGAGCTTGGCTTTCAGTCCTCCGAATGCCACGTAGCTGGTGTGGCACACGTAGCACGCCTTCTCCCGGTCGACCAGGTTGTTCTGGTAGTGGACGGCCGAGAGAGCCCAGTCATCGTCCGCGTGGAGACTCTCGCCGTAACTCACCATGCTGTGGCACTGGACGCAGAAATCGACCTTCTTCATGGCCGCGTCGGTGTACGTCATCGCGCCGCCGAGCCACATGATCGGCAAGAGCCCCAGCACTACGAGAGCCAGTACTTTCCCCTGGCGTGTCGCCAACGTCCCGGTCGCTCTCCTCACGAACAGGATGAGCACGATGAGAACGATGGCGCCGGCAATCAGCAAGAAGACCATATCGCGCTATGACCCTCCTCTCCTGGACGTCGTGGGGGAGTCTAGTCGGTCTCTTCGGCGGGCGCATCCCCCGCAGGAGCTTCCCCGGCGGGAGCTTCCTCAGCAGGAGTCTCCTCGACGGGAGCCTCCTCCGTGGGAGCCTCCTCGGCCGCGGGCTCCACGGCGAGCGTGTCGCTGGGCGCCTTCAGGCTCACGAGCCAGTCGACGAGCTCGACCAGCTGCTCGTCCTTCCCCTTGAACTTCTTCTTGTGCTTGTTCCCGTCGATCGTCTCCTTCTTCTCGAGGTAGAGCGTGAGCCACTCGCCCTCACGAGACGATCCGACGGTCGAGAGATCCGGAGGAAGAACAACGTCCGACTCCTCCTCGGGCTCCTCACGGGGCTCGCCAATCCCGGCCGCCACTACGGTGTGGCAGAGATTGCACTTGCCCTTGAGGAACGCTGTCTGGCCCTTTGGCAGCTGCTCCTGCTCCGCCTCTTCTCCCGGCGCTGAGGCCGGGAGAAGAGGAAGAGTCAGTAGAGCAACGGCCAGCGAAATCAACAAGTGTCTCTTCATCGCTGCCGTCCCCTAGAACATGGTCCTGATGTTGATGTAGTACTCGTTGACCTTCTCATGGTCCTCGACGTCGCGCATGTCGAACCTGGAGTACAGCCCGATCCTGATGTTCTCTCTCGGGAACCAGGAGATTGACGGCGAGACGTACTGCCTGTCGATGGACGAGAGCTTCGAGGCATCGCCCGTCTCGAACTTCGAAACGTCGTCCGAGTCGACATTGTCGTACTGGAGCACGTAGTAGACCGACGAGCCGCCCGCGAGCAGCTGCATGTAGCCGCCGACGACCGAGTAACCGTTGTACTCGATCTTCGTGTCGCTGGCGTCGAGCGCCCAGTTCGCGTCCTCGCCCATGAGGTACGTCCCCATGAACTCGAATTCGCCCCAGCGGACTTCGGTCTCGAACGTGGTGCGTGTGTACTGGTTCTCGTACGGACCGAATTCGGTAGTCCGGTTGCCGCCGTCGCCTGTGTCGGTGCCGTTGTAGTACCAGGCAGAGACGCCGGTGCCTTCCCAGTCGGAGTCCTCGGGGAACTCGACCCTGCC
The DNA here is from genome assembly GCA_025774645.1 of bacterium. Lineage (GTDB taxonomy): Bacteria > Joyebacterota > Joyebacteria > Joyebacterales > Joyebacteraceae > JALGVN01. Next base: position 8,174 of record JALGVN010000033.1, on the reverse strand, counting down.
GCCGGCCCAGTAATGAATCTTGTCGTTCACGTCCCAGCCGATCTTCGCTGCATTGCCGTTGTCGCCCGGGCTGATCCCTCCCCAGAGAAGGACCGGTCCGCTGTAGCCGTAGTACTGGAGCCCCGGTCGCGACCCGCTGGCGTTCAGCGCTTTCTCGTCGTTGTCGGCGTCGCCGTCGTCGGACGATTTCACGGCGAAGACATCTGCCTTGATGGGCCCCATGATCCTGAGCCTGTTCGGGTAGCAGCCGTAGTCCCTCGCCGGGACGTTTCCGACGATGAGGTTGCCCCACGAGCTGTCCCAGAAATTGTGGAACCCGAACTTGTACCAGCTGTAGTGGTAGCCGCGGTCGTCGAACGCCATCTCGATGAAGATCGACGTGTTCTTGTAGATGCTACCGGCGACGAAGAACTGGACCCAGTCCGTGTTGCCGAAAGCCAACTGGTCCTTGGGGTCGCCCACTGGGTCCCCATTCTCGTCAATCGCCTGAAGCTTGTTCGTCTTCATGCCGATGGGCGTGACGCTCAGCCGCACACCGAACAGGTTCTGGAGCTTGTCGATGAACGTCGCGTCATTCAGCTGGGTCTTGCCCAGCTTGTCACCATCGGGCTCGCCGGCATCCGGATCCTGATAGCCGTTCCGCATGAACCTCTGGCCATAGGCGTTCAATCTCGGGAACGCCGAATGGCACGTCCGGCACGAGACACCGTACTTCCGCGACCACTGCGAAGTCGCCAACGCCGTGGGGGCAAGCATTGCCACCAGGAACGTCAGCACGACGCAAAGCAGCACAACTCGGTGCGTAGTCCTCATTCCCCCTCCTTGGCTCTCGCCTCCGCCTCAGGGCGGGGCGGTTCTCCCGTGAGCCACCAACGCTTCAATCAGCAATCTCCCCTTCGCGTTCTGTCGTGTCTGAATCCCCTCCTTCCGACTCTGCCTCGGACAGAGCACACCTCCCTTGGGGTCCTCTCCACAGAGCGGTCGACAACGAGCGGGGTATGCACTCCACCCGGCGACCCCCGTTGAGGGACCATACGGGGCGGTTTGTGCAAACCTAAGCGTCCTGCGGAAGACCTGTCAAGCCGTGATTGGGCGTTTTTTCCGTCCCCTTCCTGAAGCCGCTCAGTTGTGCGAAACACGAGCTGTCTCCATGCACAGGATACCCAACCCGGACACAAATGGCGGGACGGCGCCCGGTGGACGCCGTCCCGTGCTGCGCTTTCTTGAACCCCGAGCTCATCGCCGATCGAGCGACTTCGGAGACGCTACCTTCGTCTCCGCCGTGCTTCGGCGTGCACCTGCCACTCGACGACGAGCGGACTCGCGACGTAGATCGACGAGTACGTTCCGACGATCACGCCGATTATGAGCGCGAACGCGAAGTCGCGGATGACCTCTCCGCCGAACGCGAAGAGACAGAAGACGACGACGAGCGTCGTCACCGAGGTGACGATCGTCCGCGAGAGCGACTCGTTGAGACTCGTGTTGACAATGTCGACGAAGCTCTTCCCGTACATCTTTCTTCGGTCTTCCCTGATCCGATCGTAGATGACGATCGTGTCGTTCAATGAGTAGCCCACGATCGTCAGGAGCGCAGCGACCACCGGCAGGGTGACCTCGAGCCCGAGAAGCGAGAAGACACCGAGCGTGATCAGGACGTCGTGGACGAGCGCGGCGACGGCCCCGACCGCGAACTTGAACTCGAACCGGAGCGAGATGTAGATGAGGATACCGATCAGGGCGTAGAGAATCGCCAGCGTCGCCCTGTTCCGGAGTTCACCCCCGACCTTCGGTCCGACGAGCTCGACCCTTCTGATCTCCGCAGGGTTGTCCGGGTGCGCCTCGTTCAGCGCGCCCAGGATCTCGTCGGTCACGTCCTCCCCCCCAGCCTCCACCCCGATCCTGATGATCGCCTCCCGGTCCCCTCCGAAGTGCTGAATCTCGGCGTCCGCGAGGCCGACGTTCGCCAGGGCGTCCCGGATCTCCTGCGCCGGGATCGGCTGCTCGAACTTCACCTGCATCAGGATGCCGCCCTGGAAGTCGATGCCGAGCCTCGGCCCCCCGTGCGCGATAAGCGAGATCGCGCCGACGACAATGAGGGCCATGGAGAGGATGAACGCTGCCCTCCGGTGCCCCAGGAAGTTGAACTTCGTTCCTACGAGAAACTCCATGCGGTTTCCTCCGATCGGATTCCTTGAGGCGCCCCTAGATGCTCAGGTGCTTGACGTTCCACTTGACGGTGATGAGGTCGAAGACGACGCGCGTCGCGATGATCGCGGTGAACATGCTCGCGAGGATGCCGAGCGAAAGCGTGACCGCGAAGCCCTTGATCGGGCCGGTGCCGAACCTGAGGAGGACGGCGGCCGCGATCAGCGTCGTGATGTTGGCGTCCAGAATCGTCGTGAACGCCCGCTCGTACCCGTCCCGAATGGCCGCACGGATCGTCTTCTGGTTCCGGAGCTCCTCCCTGATGCGCTCGAAGATGAGCACGTTCGCGTCGACTGCCATCCCGATCGTCAGGATGATCCCCGCGAGTCCCGGCAGTGTGAGCGCCGGTTTCGGGCTCACGGGCAGGCTCGACATGAAGGCCACGATCAGGACGATATTCCCCGCCAGGGCGCCGACCGCGACCGCTCCGGCCGCCCTGTAATAGACAAGCATGAAGATGACGACCAGGAGGCCTCCGATCACCATGGCTCGGATGCCCTGCGTGACCGAGTCGCGGCCGAGCGACGGACCCACTGTCCGCTCCTCGACGATCGTCATGGGGGCCGGCAGCTTGCCGGCGCGGAGGAGGATCGTGAGGTCGCGCGCCTCCTCGTCGGTGAAATTACCGGTGATCGACGTGGGCGTCCCCGCAGGAATCCTCGAGCGGATCACCGGCGCCGAGTGGATCACGCCGTCGAGCACCAGCGCGACGTACTCGCCGATGTGATTGCCGGTGTGGTCGGCGAAGATCCTGCCGCCCGCACGGGTCAGCCGCATCGAGACGCCCGGCGAGTTCGGATAGTCGGAGTCGAGCCCCGGCCGGATGTCGGCGGAGATGACGACCGATCCCGTCATGAGGGCGTCGGCCGCGAGGACGTAGAACGCGCGGTACTCCCTCTCGTCCTGGAGCGTCCTCGTCTCCGTGTCCCATCCGAGACGGACACGGGGGCGCGTGGGATCGTCGGGATCGTGCGGGAGGACCGCGTCGAGGTCGAGTTTGGCGAGCTGATCCTTCGCCCACTCGACGTCCTCCTCGAGGAAGAACGGGATCTGCATGGAGAACCGGATCTTCGAGGAGAAGGGGCGCTCCCGCGCCATCTGTTCGGTCTCGGAGAGGGCCATCCCCTCCGCGGGTTCCGGCGGAAGCTCACCGTGCGCCGCGAGCGTGTCACGCAGCGCCCGGTCGATGGCGCGGATGGTGAGGTCGGTCTGGTTGGGGGTCTCCACGGCGATGAACTCGAGGAGCGCGGTCTTGCCTATGAGGCGTTTCGCCCTCTGCTCGTCCTGCAGTCCCGGGAGCTGGACGATGATCCGATCGTCGCCTTCCCTCTGGATCGACGGCTCGGCGACACCGAACTGGTCGATCCTGTTGCCGATGACCTCGAGTGCCCGCTCCATCACGTCGCTCGCCTGGTCCGCCGGGAGCCCCTCCTTGTCCACCTCGAGCACGAGGTGCATTCCACCCTGCAGGTCGAGACCGAGATTCAGCGACGTGTTCTTCAGGTCCTCGAGCTGCTCCGCAGGCATCGCCCCCTTCTCTTCTTCGGAAAGCGAGAAAAAGCGGAAGGTGTACGAGGCCCGCCACGCTGCCCAGATCAGCACCACGAGTACCAGAACGATCTTCCACCGCATTTTCGATGTCATGTAGTCCCTCCGACGCCGCGTCCGGAACCCCGTTCCGGGGCGCCCGCGTAGAATCCACAGTCAAAGCTAACTCTATATGCTAACCGGTCGCGGAGTCGCGGGTCAACGGGAATCGGGGAGTCGGGACCGGAGAGGGACTTCAGGGAGCGCCCACGGGCTGCGAGACGGAGTGGGGTCGGGGGGGGGGAGCTGCGATTCAGCCGTACGTCGCCTTGAGGGTTCCCCAGGTGGTGCGGGTGGGGTCCACGTGGGAGGGACCCGTGCAGCCCATCCCGTGCGCCCTGACGGCTTCACCCCAGGGGTAGTTGGGGGGCAGGCACGGCGACAGCTCGTGGACGGTGAGGTCGCTCAGGGTGAGATCGCAGAACACCGGGTCTTCGAACAGGCGGCCGTCGGTCTGCTCAGGAAATGTCTCCTCACGAGGATGCGTCGCCGTTCCTGATCTCGATCCCGTCGAGGACGGCTCCCGGACCCTCTCCACCGTTGAAGACGAAGCCCCTGCCGAGACCCTGGCAGTCGATGATCACGGGGTCCCGCGCGAGCAGCGGCATGACGAAGAGGTCCTTGCCGGCGTAGGAGACGTCACGGTTCTGTGGTCCCGTGTAGACGCCGGGCGCGATGAGGACAGTGTCGCCCGGTGAGGCAGCGTCGAGCCCTTCCTGGATCGTGAGGAAGTCCCCGCCACCCCCGAGATCAACGACGAAGGTATCCCCGGAGGCCGCGGTCGACATCACGATCAACGCCGCAATGCACAGACATCCCAGCCGGTCCATGGATCACCTCCTGTTCAGGGGGGGAGCGAATCGCCTGCTCCTCGCTCCGGCCACCCAAACCCGCGGTTTCCACGCCCGCGAAGGAGTGTAACACTCGAGACAGGTGCGGCCAACGTTTATCGACCACCACTCAGGGATGAGCCGTGGCCGAATCCCCCCGTTTCAGGGGTCGGGAGGCCACAGAGCGCGGGCAGTCGTGGGTGGCTCGCGGACGCACCACGGCCTTGCGCCCCTTCTGCGGAGGTCCTATAGTCCGAGCCACGTGACCGGACGGGTTCACGCGCTGAGGGTGAGCGAGCCGAGGGTGAGCGAGGAGACGTTCATGTCGACCGAGTGGTCGTCCTTCTGGAACGACATCCGGAACCTCCACTGGGGAGCGGTCGACGAGGTCATCCTCGAGCAGGTGGCGAACGTGCTGGGATGGGGACCGGCAAGAACCCTCGTGGAACTCGGCGCCGGTCGAGGAGCGCACAGCCGGCGCCTCTATGACGCCATGCGGTGTGACACCCCACACGTGTACGATCTCTGTCCCGAATCGTACGAGTACATGAAACGAGCCGGGCTCCACGCGGTGATGGACCCATCGGAACTGAAGACCGAATACGACATCGTGTGGTCGAATGGACTTATCGAGCACTCCGAGGGAGACCACCGCCAGGAGATCGTGAACGAGCACTTCCGGCGATCTCGTGATTGGGTGATATTCGTCGTGCCGAGAAGGAACTGGCAGAGGAAGGTCCATCGTCCCCGCGCGAGGGTACCACACCAGACCGAATACACCGAACAGGAGCTGATGGACCGGATGTGCGAAGCTGCGGACGCCTGCTGGGGGGGGCGGCCCGCCACCTCCGGCGTCCGCGGTTTCTGCCCCCTCTTCGCCGTGCGGCACATCCCGGATGCGTGGTACCCGATTGTCGACAAACTCCTCGGGTGGGCGCTTCCGGACGGTCTCGTCATCGGATGGGCCCGGCGGCCAGCCGCTCGGCTGGGCGCGGAGGGGGAAGCCGGCGGCGCAACCTAGCCCGCCACGTCAATGAGCGCGATCATCTCGCGGACCGCAAGGTCCATCCCGACGAGCACCGCCCGCGCGATGATGCTGTGACCGATGCTCACCTCGTCAATCTCGTGGATGCACGCGATCGGCTCGATGTTGCGGTAGGTGAGACCGTGTCCCCCGTGCGCGACGAGACCCATCTCGTTCGCCGCGATCGCGGCCACCCTGACCTTCTCGAACTCCCGCTGGACCTTCTCGGGGTCACGCTCCTCAGCGTAGATCCCGGTGTGCAGTTCCACGATGTCCGCGCCGACGGCCTTCGCCCTCCCGACCTGGACGACGTCCGGGTCGATGAAGATGCTCACCGCGATCCCCTTCTTCTTGAGACGCGCGACCGCCGCCTTGACCTGCGTTTCCTCGGCCATGATGTCGAGGCCGCCCTGGGTCGTCAGTTCGCCGTCGCCTTCCGGGACGATCGTGCACATGTCAGGGACGATCGTCTCGGCGATGCCGAGCATCTCTTCCGACGCCTTCATCTCGAGATTGAAGACGCCCGCGACGGTCTTCCTGAGGATCTCGACGTCCCTGTCCCCGATGTGCCGCCTGTCCCCCCTCAGATGAACCGTGATCCCGCAGGCGCCGGCGAGCTCCGCCTGCGAGGCTGCCCAGACAGGATCCGGCTCGTCGGTCATGCGCGCCTGCCGGATCGTCGCCACGTGGTCGACGTTGACCGAGAGTCTCATGTCGTTACTCCTCCTATTCCACCAGTTCCGATACGAACACGAGTTCGATGCCCTGCTCTTCCATCCGCGGGAGGAGTCTCACGAGGACCGAGATGGTGTCTTTCCGCGGGTGGCCGATTCCGACCGCGCTTCCACGTCTCCGCGCGATCGCGGCCAGGGCCTGAAGCTGCGACTCGACGTCTACGGTCCCGTGCTCGTCGAGGCTGCTGTCGATGAACATGCGATTCCGCACGGTGGGAACGCCCGCGCGCGACGCCTCCGAGAGACCGACGGACTCCGGGGTCGTCATGCTGTCGAGGAAGAAGAGACCCTCCGCACGGAGCGTCTCCGTCACCACTCTCATCCTCGCTCGGTCTTTCGTGAACGCCGACCCCATGTGGTTGTTCGCCCCAACGGCGTGGGGAACGGCGGCGACGGCCGACCTCGCGAGCTCCCGAATCTCCGCGTGCGTGTGGCTCGTGAGGAGGACGCCCTCACCCGCGTTCACTTTCGGGTAGTCCCGCGGCTCCATGGGAATGTGGACGAGGACTTCCTTCCCGACGCGGTGCGCGGCTTCGGCGATCTCCGCCGTGTACGGGGTGTGCGGGAGAACCGAGATCGTGATCGGGACGCCCAGACTGATGAGCTGGTGTGTCGCCGCTGACCTGTTGTACCCGAAGTCGTCGATCACGATCGCCACCTTCGGGCGGTCGTCGGCGGCCGGAGCGCGCGCGACGGGTTCGTCCGCGGACTCCGAGAGGAGAATGCGGTGTGTTTCGAAGTCCCCCAGCCCGACGTGTATTTCGAGGGACATGAGGCCCCTCCAGTCCGGGCCCCGCTCGATGACCTGGACGACACTGCCGCCTGCTCCCCGCACGGCCTTCGTGATCGCGAGGTTGCCCTCGTAGATCCCGGCGTCGTGAGGCAACCGCCCCTTCGTCTCCCAGTGGGGCCAGTGGTGGCGGCCGCGAGTCCGTTCCTCCTTCTCGCTCGTCACGCCGTGGGCACCGAGCTCGATGAGGGCCGCGCTCACAGCCCGGTCGACCTCCGCGGCTCTCGGCGCGAGGTCGCGCGTCCCGAAGAGCCGCTCGAAGAAAGCGACGCCTCCCCCACTCCCGGCGATCTCCCATATGATGAGGAGGAGCACCACCACGAGAGCGGCAGACAGAAGCCAGACCCGCGCGAGCATCCAGAACCCGGCCCGGCGGCCTCGCCTCCGCTTGCGTCTGCTCTTCTTCTTCGCCACCAAGTCTCCCTCTCGCCTCTCGGACGATACGCGGCAACCCGACGACTCGCATTCTATGGGTGCACGGCCGGGCAGTCAACCGCAGCCGCGCGCCCGCGGCCGCAGGCCGCGTTCGGGCACCGCCGTGCCCGGAACGCGAAGAGGGGGGCGGTCTCCCGCCCCCCTCAGATTCAAGTGTCGCAACGTGGTGCTACTCGAGCGACTGCGTCTTGATACGCCCGACCGACGCCAGCTCGGTCGTCGGACCTTCCTGAACCGGTCCGCCGCTGCGCTCGTCCAGGTCGTGCCACTCCACGATCTCCCAGAGGGTCTGGCCCTCTGAGCTCACCTCGTTCGGATCGACCTGGAAGACGAACATGTTGTTGGCCGTCGCCAGCAGGATGAGGTCGTCTCCGGGGATCGGGATGAAGACCCTGAGATCGACCGCCTCGATGTACGAGTACCTGTCGTCCAGCGGATCCTCCGGATCGGGGCCGGGGTCGTACTCGATGGCCTGGTTCGTGAGCGTGAGCGATATCCGGTCCACGTCGGAGCCGTCGGCGAACATGTTCTCGTGGATCACCCGCTCCGTCTGCTTGTCCCAATCC
>JALGVN010000032.1 GCA_025774645.1 bacterium | reverse complement strand
GAGGAGGATCACGGCGTCGAGGACGTTCTTGATGCGGAAGATGTTGGTGAGGAGGCCATCGATCACCTCCTTCGGGACGATGATCTGATGCGTCGCCTCCGGTGTGAGATACCGTCCCCGCAGGATCGTTCCCGACTTCTCGTCGGCAGGGACGGCGATCACGGCCGTGATCGGCGCGGTCTTCTCATCGCCGTGGAAGTGGAACGAACCGAGGTTCTTCTCGGAAATTTCCGTGAACTCGAAGACCTTCGGGCTCCCGACGACGTTCCCCTCCTCCTCCTTGAGGATGAGCTGCTTGTCCTCGACCCTGGTGAGATCCTGGTGGCCGTGCACGAGCCCCTGCATGATCCAGGCGGTCTTGAGGTCGACGAAGATTCCGAGATCGTCCGACGTGTGCGTCTTCCGGAGGACGCCCACGACGTTCATCTTGAGCGGGTAGACGCCCGCGAGATCGAAGACCGTCTCGGGCGACGACACGACGTCGCCGCCGACTCCGACTCCGATACTCTCCGCGACCTTCGCGCCGACGACACAGTCCCCGAGGACGGCGAGCATCCGCCCGTCCGCGACGTCGAGCCCGCGGAAGCCGAAGTAGTCGACGGTCGTCCCGACGATCGGGTGCCCGCGCGCGCGGAACCTGACGTAGACCGGTATCGGGAGCGCGAGACCCGTCTCCGCAACGTCGTGCGCGGCCTGCATGGTGATGATCTCGGGCACCTCGTCACCGAAGTAGAGCGAGTTCATGACGAGGTCGATCGAGCTGCCCTTCGCCCCGATGACGAGCGGCGTGGTGGCGGCGCGGGAGAGGAGCTGTTTCTCGCTCTCGTCGAGCAGAAGCTCGAGCGCGATCGGGAGAAACGCGACCAGCGTGATGCAGGCGACGAGCGTCCAGAACTTCACGCGGTTGAACCGCACGTACCGCCACGCGAGATAGAGGTTGTCGATCATGCCCCCCCCCACGCGTGGAAGTCCTTGAAGTCGGCGACGCGATCGAACCTGTCGAGGAGCTCGTGGTCGTGCGTGACGGCGAGGAGCGTCGCGTCGTGGTGGTCGACGCTCTGGAAGAGGAGGTCGAGGATGTGAGTCTTGTTGTCCGGGTCGAGGTTGCCCGTCGCCTCGTCGGCGAGTATGAGACGGGGGCGCGGGAGGAGCGCCCGGCAGATCGCCGCGCGCTGCTTCTCCCCTTGCGAGAGCTCGCTCGGATGTCGCGAGATGAGCTCGCTGATTCCCATCTCCCCGGCGAGAGCCGAGGCGCGCGCGCGAACGTCGTGGTCAAGCGTGAGGGCGCTCGTGATCCGGTACGGAAGGAGGATGTTGTCCATCACCGTGAGGTAGTCGAGGAGCTCGAAGTCCTGGAACACGAACCCGATCGACGTGATGCGGAAGTCCCTGCGCTCGGTGTCGCCGAGCGTGCTGACCTCCGTTCCGTCGACCGTGATCGCCCCGGCCGCGGGCGTGAGGATCCCGGCGAGGAGGTTCAGGAGCGTGGTCTTTCCAGAACCCGAGGGACCGATGACGGCAACCTTCTCACCCTTCGCGACACCGAACTCGGGGATCGAGAGATGGAACTCGCCGCCTTCGTATTGGAATTCGAGTCCGCGGACGGAGATCATGGCGCCTCCGTGGTACCCGTCAGCACGGGGTCCGGTGGCACGGAGTCGAAAGGCACACGGTCGGGAGGCGGCGTGTCAGGCGGGGCCGGCTGCGCGTAGATGTCGATGCGCGACTCCTCGATGATGTCGAGTCCCGTGATCTTCCAGACGCCCTCCACGGGCTCGACCGTGAGGACGGCGTCGTACTGGTTCTTCCGGCCGTGGATGTGCCCCCAGTGTCCCACCGTCCCGAACGCGGTCCACCTCGACTCGAAGGCGAGTGCTCCGCGGCGTTCAGGATGGTCAGTGACCTCGAGCTCGATGATCTCGACGTCCTTCACCTTCGCCTGAGCGCCTCCCGCGCGCTGGACCTCGAACGACCGTCGGTTCTGGAGGTAGACGTCCGCCAGGAGATCGCCGCTCACGCTCACCGAGAGCTTGTCGTAGACGTCCTCTTCCTCCCGGAAGTCGAACGCGCGGTAGACGTTCCTGAGGAGGCTCTCGAGAACTGCCACGCGTTCCTCGGGCGCGATCCTCCCGGCAAGACTGCCCGGCTTCCCGACGGGAACCCTCGCGAAGGGATAGAGCGCCGCGCCTGCGACGACCAGGACGGCGCCGATGATGAGGTAGCTCCGAACCGGCTTCCCGTCGCTTCGCGTCCTCGCGAACCTCCAGCCGACGGCCGCGAGACCCGCGAGGCACAGGAGGGAGACAAGAGGAAGCGATCCCGTGGCGAGCGTGTCCGCGACGCTCACCTCGGTCACCGTGGGGATCTTGTAGGTCTTGAGGTAGTTCACCCACTCGTGGACGGGGTACTCGGGCGTCACGCTCCCCGGGAAGGGACCGGCCGGATCGATCGCGTTCACCGGAACCTCCTGGATCTGGTCGGTGAACATGTCCCAGTTGACGGTCACTTTCTGAGGGATGCCGTCGGTGAGGTACGTCAGGATGACGCCCACGATCGCGCCCGGGATCTCGACCCGCTCCTGACCCTGAAGGAACTTGATGCCCTGAAGGGAGATCGTCACGTACTCCATGCGGTCGAGGATCGGGGTGACCGGCTCGCCGTCGATGAGGACCGGGTTCCTGGTCGTGAGGAACTCCCCAATCTTCTGTCTGACCCGCGCGAGCTCGTCGATCTCGATGTAGTCACTGCCCCGCAGACCGAGATCGACCCAGTTCTCCATCTCCCTCACGCGCACGAGGATCTCGTGCCGGACCTCGTAGGGCTCTATGTAGAGGAACCCCATGAGTCCCGTCTTGTGGCGGCGCTTGAGCCCTGGGTTCTCGAACTTCGAGTACCAAGGATCGTCCCAGTCGAGGTAGAGCCTCTCCCCCGCCACCAGGTACCGGTAGTCGGTGATCGGCACGTTCTTGTGGTAGGCGATGAACCCCAGCGTGACTCTCGTCATCCCCTCGGAGTCCGTCGGTGGCACGAACACGAGTTCCCGGGGTCGGGAGCCGTCGAAGTGGTAGAGGAGCTCCACGTAGAGCACCCGCGGATCCTCGGGCGGCTGGCTCACGAGCGCGCCCGTGTAGGGATTCCGCATGAACTTGAACGGGCCCCGACGGTCGATCCGGTTCCTCGGCTCGAGTAGCAGAAGCTCCGCCCTGAGCTTCCTCCCGGTCTCCGTGACCACCTGGAAGTCCTCCGTCGAGAAGAGGCGCAGGCGCTCGGCGTCGGACTGCCGCGTGACCCCGGCGTCGCGAATGAGCTCGCCCGGGAGGAGTCTCTCGAAAACGAGGAGGTCGCCGACGTAGATCTCGAGGACGACCTTGACGTGGTCGTCGAGGACGTAAATCTCCGCGATGTTCGGTGCGCTCTCGGAGCCGGTCAGGTTGATCCAGTCAGCGTGTGCGGGACGAGCGAACGCGAGGGCAAGCGCGAGGATGAGGAGCAGAAACGCGGGGCGCAGGCGTCGCAAGGTGCCTCCAGTTCGGCGTCACGGGCCGCGGGTCGTCTTCGGAAACCGCGAGCAGTCATTCTAGCAAACAGGTGCGGGTGTTTCAGCCGGGAACTGGCCGGTCAGAACGCCTCGCCGACGCGCGCGTACCAGCCGTCGGTGTCTCTCCCGACGGCGTAGTCGAGTCCGACGGAGATGCGGAGCTCCTCTGAGATCACAAACCTGAGGCCGGCCCCCACGCCCGGCAGAAGTTCGTCGGCGTGGAACTCGTTGATCGTGGGCGCGATCCCCCCGATCCCGGCGAACGCGACTCCACCGAGGCGCCCGACGATGCGGAAGCGGCCTTCGGCCTGGATCGCGTACATCAGGCGGTCCCTGTACTGCCCTATGATGTACCCCCTGAGATCGCTTCCGCTCCCGTAGCGGCTGAGATCGAAGAAAGGCACGTCGCCGGCAGAAAAGCGCCCCATCGCGCGGAACGCCAGGACGGTGCTCTCCCCCACGTTCACGTAGGTGTCGCACTCGAGCTCAAACACGTCGTAATCGGAATCGCTCCCGAGCCCGGTTCGCATGATGTACCCGCCGAGATTGAATAGCACTCCGGTGCGCGGGCCGTACTGGTTGTCCCGGCTGTCGAACGAGAGCCCGGCGCCGAGCCCGGAGCTCGTGACGCTCTCCTGCCCCTCCGGAATCGACACCGGGCCATCGTCCTGAGTGGTGTCCATGCGGATGAAGCGGTAGGCGAGTCCGCCGTAGAGGTCGGAGCGGATGCGCCGGAAGTACTCAGCTTCGAGCGCAACGCCGCGCTTGGTAGTCGGCACGGAGCTTCCCTCGCTCCCGGCGTCGTATCCGATGCCGTAGTAGTCGGTGTTCAGGGAGTAGACACCGAAGAGACCGTTCAGACGATGTCGGCCCTCGCCGAAGTACGTCTCCTGGCGCGCTGCGACGAGCCAGCTCTCGTTGAAGGTGTAGTAGGCGCCGAGCGAGGAGCTCGACACTAGGGATTCGGCGTCGAGCTGGTAGAACCGCGCGGCGGCGAGTCCGAACCCCGAGCCGACCGTGGGGTTCGAGATGATGACCGGTATGATGAAGGATTCCCTCGTCAGCAGGTCGCTGACGAGGGACGCGACCTTGTCGGTGAGATCCTCGGCTTCATCGCTCTGTGCCCGAGCGCATGGCACAGAGACGAGAAGGGCGGTCGCGAGCACAGCACAGGCGACCACGCGCACGAGGCCCGAGGAGTGAGCGCGACAACGCTCGCGTCGCCCGGCTCCGGAGACGCGAGAGCCGGACACACTGACTTCGATCATCTGTTGACCTCACTTCTTGCCCTTGCCACCCGACGTCGAACCGCCGCTGGGCTGCGTCCCGGTTCCGCTCTTCCCGCCGGACTTGCTGCCCTTGTCCTGCTGGGTCGTCGTTCCGCTCTTCCCGCCCGTGCCGGACGACGGTGTCTTCCCCGGTGTGGTCTTCCCGGGCGTCGTCTTGCCAGGCGTCGCCTTCGCGGGTGTGGCCTTCGCCGGAGTTGTCGTCTTCCGCGGTTTCGTCGTCTTCACGGCCCGGGTCGAGTGCTTGGGCTTGTACATGTGGTGTGCGCGCCTGACCCTGCTCACTCTCGCGTACCCGAACCTCCCTCGGCTCGTCCGCATCAGTGCACGCGACCGGTAGACCGCGATTGGGCGGACCGGCCAGGGACGCCACGGCTTCGGATAGCGAGCCCACCGCCAGGGCGAACGCCAGGGCCCGTACCGCGGGCCGAACATCAATCTGAGAACTGGCATCGTCGTGACGTAGACAACGGTGGTCGTCGGAGCCACGTAGTAGTCCTCGCCGTAGATCTCGGTGTCGCCCTGGATCTGGACGTTCACCTCGTCCTCGGTGTCCTCGACCCTCTCGGCCTGAATCGTGGCAACGTCCTGGAAGTCGTCCTCCGCGAGCTCGACCTGGAGGACAGCGACGTGCATGTCGTCCTCAACCTGCTCCTCGACGCGGATGTAGTCGATGGTGCCGTCGGCGTCGAGGTCGAGGTTGTTGACACCCGTCGCCGTGTCGTTCAGCGACTCCTCGAACTCCTCGAGGCTCTCGGAATCGGCGAGAAGCTCGGCGACGGCGTTGAGATCGAGCCCGTCGCCCGCCTCGGTCACAGGTTCCATGGCCGCCGTCTCGGTCTTCGCGGCCTCGGTAGTCGTGGCCTCGGCCTTCGTGGCCTCCCCTTCCGGAGTCGCCTCCTTGGAGACCACGTCGTCCGCCGGAGAGAGCTGCGTTCCGAGTGCGACGATGACGAACGCAAGAGCGACCGCGAGCATCGTCTTCATGGTGTCTCCTCCTCTCGTTCTTCGCGCCAGCGGATGCACCGCGGGCGGGCGCGGGTTACTCTCCGTAGGGTATCACGAGCGGCCCTTCCGTCGCCTTCATCACGTTCGAGACGGGAAGCCCCTGCTGGATGAGCTGCAGCATCACGCCCATGTACTTCGCGACGTGGTGGAAGTAGTTCTTGTAGCTCGGGCAGAGGTAGTTCAGTCCCGGCTCTCCGTTCGGGGTCGTCATGAACCTGTGCTTTGGACACTCGCCGTTGCAGGCGAAGAGGACGTCGCAGCTCCTGCAGTACTCGGGGAGCGCGGTCTCCTTCGCGGCGCCGAACGCCGTCTCCCGCTCGGAGTCGATGAGCGCCTTCGGATCGTCGGTGACGATGTTGCCCAGGCGATACTCCGGGTACATGAAGTGGTCGCACGAGTAGACGTCGCCGTTGTGCTCGATGATGGTGGAGCGTCCGCACTGTCGCTCGAAGAAGCAGGTTCCCGGCGCGAGACCGGCCCACGTGGCGAGCGTCCACTCGAAGAGCATCACGAATCTCGTGCCGACGTCGTTCCGCACCCACTCGTCGAAGATCTCGACGAGAAACTCGCCGTACGCGTCGCGATCGACGGTCCACGGCGTGACTGCGGGATCGACCTCGAGCCCGTCGAGCAGGGGCGGCAGACCGATCTCGAGCCCGAGCCGGCGCGCCTCGGCTCCGGGAACGCGCTCCACGATCGGGATGAACTGGATGAACTCCGCACCCACTTCCTTGAAGAAGCGGTAGATCTCGAGACCCTTCTTCTGGTGTGCGCTCGCGACGCACGCGAGGATGTTGTACTCGACTCCGTGCTTCTGGAGAAGACGGAGGCCGCACATCACGCGGTCGAACGTCGGCTCCCCGCCGCTGTCGACGCGGTAGTTGTTGTGGACCTCCTCGGGACCGTCGAGCGAGAGGCCGACGAGGAACTTGTGCCTCGCGAGGAACTCGCACCACTCGTCGGTGAGGAGTGTGCCGTTCGTCTGGAGGGAGTTCCTGATCTCCTTGCCGCCCGCGTACTTCCTCTCGAGCCTCACTGCCTCGCGGAAGAAGTCGACGCCGAGGAGCGTCGGCTCTCCTCCCTGCCACGCGAACGGAATGACGGGAGCGTCCTGGCGCTCGATGTTCTTCCGGATGAACGCCTCGAGGACGTTTCGGGGCATCCGGTACCTCTCCCCCTCCGGGAAGAGCGCGTCCTTCTCGAGGTAGAAGCAGTACGTGCAGTTCAGGTTGCACGCGGGGCCCGTCGGCTTCGCCATGATGGAGAAGCCCTGCGGGAGCTCGCCCGATCGCCTCGCTCTCGGTTCGGTCGTCGGCACGGCGCTCCTCTGCACGGTCCGATTCAAGAACAGGCCCGGAGGACCCCGTCGCGCGAATCGGCGAGGCTCTCCGGGCCTTGAAGGTCGGTTCGAAGACTACCTCGAGTATCCGAGCCCCAGGTAGAGCGTCCAGTACGACTGAGACGGCGTGTTCCCGGACTCGAACGCGTAGTTGTACCGCGCCCCCACCACGAGGTCGGAGTAGAAGCTGACGGGGATCTTGACGCCGAAGTCGGGCGAGATCCCGAAGTGCCAGTTGCTGTCCTCGATCGCGATGACGCCGATCTCGAGTACCTGCTTGATCCAGTAGGTTCCCGCCCCGATCCCGACGAAGGGAATCGTCTCATCCGACGAGACTTTGGCGTCCTTGAAGTAGTAGTGGTAGTTCACGAGGATCGGCATCGAGTACATGATCCGGTGCTGGTGGCCGGTCACGGCGCCGTTGTCGATCTGGATCGTCCCGTCCGTCGGCATGTTAAACGTGCTCCAGTCCCACGAGACCCCCCACGAGGTGTTGTCGCTTATCATCCGCCGCCCGTGGAAGCCGAACCCGCGGAAGCTCGCGTCCGAGATCCACTCCTTCGTGTCCGCCGTCGGGATGGAGATGCCGTACGTAAGCACGCCCGTGTAGTCCCTGTTGAACTGGGCGTACGCTCCGGATGCGAAGACCGCGAGGAGCGCTATTACGACAATGGTTCTCACTTTGTGCATCCTCCCCGTTCTAGTCGATCAGCCACATCCGGTTACGGAGCCTCCGTGCCCAGGTACGGAGACTGGTCGAACGCCTGGTTGATCCCGTCGGTGATCCGCTGCTCCCCATCGCCGCCCTCGTCGATGATGCCGTTCAGAGCTCCGGACCAGAGAACAGGTACGTCGTCCGCGCTGGCAGGCTGAATCGCGTCGAGCATGTCGATGATGACCGTGCCGGTCGAGAACTCGTAAACGGAGCCTCCGCAGTAGTAGCACGGCGGGTAGTACCAACCCCACCCGGAACCCCAACCCCATCCGGGATAGCCGGGGTACCAGCCCCAGTATCCCCACCACGAGTAGCCGACCCAAGCGGCCCAGGCCTGGGTCGTGACCGACACGAGCACCGCCAGATCAGGAGCCGGTGCCTCGGGATCGGTGATCCTCACGTAGTTGAGAGCCGCCATGTTCTCCGCCACGAGAGTGAGGATGAGCTCGTCGTAGGTTCTGTCGGGCGGGTCGTCCTCCTCGGGGTCGTACCCGAGGTACGCAATCGAGTCCGGCATGGCGTACGTGGTGAACTGGCTGTAGTCCATTCCGGGCGTGTACAGCGTGACGACCACGTCGAAGTCGCTGACGGTGTTGAAGCCCGAGTCCAGACTGCACGAAGTGAGCCCCAGGAACGCTCCCGTCACGAGGAGCGCGGCCGTGCCCAACGCCAGCAGCCGGTGCTTCCGTCTGCCCATAGCCTCCATTCTTCTTCCCTCCTTGGTGCGGTCTCGCGTGTTGTCCGCTATCGGCCCGCGGCCGGTGGGCCGCAGAGCATGTGTGCCCCCGATTCTCAGTCGGGGCAGTATATCACCGGTCGGGAGAACCGTCAACGGCGCGTCTGCGGTCCGGAGCCCTCCCATCGGCCCAAACGCGGGTCTTGCGAGGTCCCCGCTGGAACGGGTAGAATGCTGGAAGTGACGTGCGCTCCAGGGGAGAGATTCGAAGCAGGAGAACACGGATGATGACCAGGAAGTCCGTCCTCCTCGTGCTTGCAGTCGTGGTCGCGGTGCAGGCGCCGGCGGCGCAGGCCGTTGAGGTCGATAACTCCGTCAGGTTCGGCTACGTGTTCATGGCCGACTGGCTCAGCTGGCGATCGGTCGACGACGGGTTGAACGACGCCGTGGGGCCTTTGGAGAACGGCTCGGAGTTCAGGAGGGTGCGGCTCTGGGCGCAGGGAACCCTGAGTGGCCGTGTCTTGCTAGACGTCAGCTTCGACATAAAGAGCGGAGAGGCGATTCTCAGAAACGCGTTCGCCGAGTTCATAGACATCCCGTACGTCGGCCGCTTCAGGGTGGGGCACACGAGGGAACCGTTCAGTATCGAGGAGATGACGACGAGCCGATACGTCTCCTTCATGGAGTTCGCGAGCCCGACGGCACTCGCACCCGGGCGCAACATCGGCTTCCTGTTCCACAACGATCTCATGGACCACAAGATGGCCTGGGCGGCCGGCGTCTTCCAGGCCGCGGATCAGTACGGGGACAGTATCGGTGCGGGGACGAGCAACCTGACCATGAGGGTCACTGGACTCCCGTTCCGCGACGAGGACGACCACCGCTATCTCCACGTCGGGGCGGCCTACAGCTTCCGCGAGCCGGTCGATGGCGCCGTCAGGTACGAGAGCAAACCCGAGCTCAACCTCGCGCCGTGGTATGTCGACACGGGCGATGCAGACTCGAGTGACGAGGAGTACGTGAAGGCGACGAGTAACACGCTCCTCGGCTTCGAGATGGCGGGGAGCTTCGGATCCAGCCACTTCCAGACCGAGTTCATGCGGTCGAAGGTGACGTCGCCCACAGGTACCACGGACATCGGAAGCAGGGTGGATCCGTACTTCTGGGGATGGTACATCCAGATTGGGCACTTCTTCACGGGCGAGCACCGCACCTACGACAACTGGAACGGCGCGTTCGAGCCCGTCGTCCCGAAAACGAACTTCCTCAAGTATGAGGGGGCGGGGGCGCTCGAGCTCGTCGGCCGCTACTCGACGCTCGACCTCACTGATGCGAGCAACGTCGGCGGCGCCCTGAGCGTGATCTCGTTCGCAGGGAACTGGTACATGGCACCTCACGTCCGCGTCATTGTCGAATACTCCCTGAGCAGGCTCGAAGGGGCCGGCGGCGCGAGGGGCGTCGCGTTCAGGTTTCAGGCGGACTTCTAGGAATCCGAGACAGACGAACAAGCGGCCCGGGACGAACCCGGGCCGCTTCTTGTTGTGACGGTGGTCGCGACGTGACGGTGGCCACGTCGCCGGACGCGGTCAGAACCGGATGATGAGTCCCGCGTTGAGACTGCCCTGATGCATCCCCTCGTCGTGGATGTTGTAGCAGGCCTCCCCCGGATCGCAGAAGTAGTTCCCGCTCGGGAGGCTTGTCGACTCGATCCTCGCCTCGACCCTGAGGCCGAAGCGGTCGCTGAAGAAGTACTTCCCGCCTACTCCGAGGTTCCCCGAGAAACGCCAATTGGCTTCGCGATCGTCGGTCGGGACGAAATGCGTCGCACCAAGACCGATCACGACGAACGGACGGAAGGCACCGTCGGGGATGAACTCGTAGAGCCCGCCGACGTGCCAGTACTCGATGGCGAGATCGAACGGATTCGTGTCCGGGCTGCCGTCAGCGTGCTTGAGCGTCACGTTCCCGTCCTGCCGGCTGAACATGAACTCGACGTACGCGCCCGGCTTGATCGCCATGTCGAAGAGGATCCCGTAGTTGCCGGACGCGTCCACCACGAACTCGCCGGCGTCGGACTTGAGCGTCCCGCCCCACCGGTGTCCGTAGAACGGCGTGATCTCGAACTTCTGTGCCAGAGCCGGCGACGAGCACAGCATCAGGACAGCCAGAACCAGCAGCACTCCTCTGCGCATTCCATCCTCCGATCGTCTGTGGTTGCCTTGGAGTTCCCGGTGCTCGGGACCGAGCCTGGTGCCCCGCCGCACTTGCCACCGGGCGCCTCCACGGGGTCGCCCATGAGGCCTTCGCGTGCCGGCTACGGGGACGCCGTCACCACGTACATGACATCGTCGCCGCTCGTGACGGGCTGGTACCAGACGCCGTTGAAGAGGTAGTACGTCCCCTCGCCGGACTCCCTCTCCTCGTAGCCTTCCGGGAGCGTGCTCACTTCGGCACCGACCGGGGCCTCGACGACGACGTACTGCCCCTCGGAGTCGGCGTAGAAGTCGCCGGCGTAGTAGTAGTACTGCTTGCCCCTCGCCATCACCGGTTCGTAGCCCTCCGGCAGTTCCGGAACGACGACTCCGACTGGAGCCTGGATGACGACGAAGACATCGCCCTCCTTCACGTAGAAGGTCCCGCGGTCGTAGTAGTACTCCGTCCCGCCGTCGTCACCACCGCCGCTGCTGCTGGCAGAGACGACGATCGCCGTCGTGGCGAGCACCGCGACGGTGAATCCAACCGGGTGCCACCAGACGGGCGCACGCCACACGCGCACGTGTACGGCCCGTCTGCGCGCGCGGTGGTGGTGGTGGTGGCGCGCTGCCGCCCCGCAGGAGTCGTGCACAACCAGCGCGGCCACAAGGCACAACGCAAACAGCGACGTCCGTCGGAGTGTCTTCTTCACTGTTCTTCCTTTCGCATGAACTCGCCGGTCCGAAGCCCTGATCCCGGCCTGTCGTCCGTGGCTCAACACCGGTCTCGGCCCGGCTCACTCCGAACGCCGGGACCACCGGATGCTCATCGCCACGGGAGGCGGGTCGAACTCGAACACTTCTTCGGTCAGGGTCGCGCCGTAGTCCCAATCGGAGAACCGCGCCGTGTATTGCGAAGAACCCCCGGGCTGCTTGTACGTCGCCACGAACTTGAGCGGGTACATCCAGATCGAGTCCTCGACCCAGATCTGCCAGTCGACATCCGGCCGGCGAAACACCAGATGGTGACCCGGGACGCCGTCCACGACGGCCATCCCCAGGTAGTGTCCCTCTGTTGCGCCATCGAGGAGCGTTGTGAGGGGATCGCTGTGAATCAGATCGGCCATCGGGAGCGTGAAGGCGTACTCGCGTTCGAGGAGATCCAAAGTAGCGTCGACAGTCTGAGCCGCCTCGACGAACGAGTAGACCTGGAGGTCTGCGTGGTAGATCGTCGCTGTCAGGCCGTCGTAGCGGAAGCCGCGGCGACCCTCGTCGCCCTGCGTCCGTACCGCGAGTCGGTCGGGGCGGCGGAGCGCGACGTCCATCGCCTCCGCAGTCTGCACCGTGAGCCCGTCGGTATCCACGGCGTCGACGGTCGCCTCCACGCGGAAGGTGAGCTGCTCGGCGGACGCCAGCCTTCGCGTCATCTGCTGGAGGAGATACTCCGCCATCGGATCGATGTCCGCGTCAGGTGAGACAGACGCAGACGCGCCGTTCAGACCGACTGCCACCAGCATACCTACGAGCGCAATCAGGACACGTCTCTTCATGACACCTCCCTGGTGGACGACCGAGAACCGACTCTACCACATCTCCTCCCCCGCTGGTATGCGCTCCTGTGAACTTGACGGGGGATTCCGAGGAACGCGGTGATCTCTGTGGCACCTGCCGGTGGCTGAGGTGGGCGGGAGTGTGCAACCATCACCCAGCAGACACCAGCGAGGGGTTTTTCCTCGCCACCTCCAGTACGTGTGGCCCACCTGGACACGTACTACGGCCGTCTCCACAGGGTGTCCCCGGTGTCTGGCAGAGACAGCGGTCGCGCTCAAGGGGATTCCGGCGACGCGAGCGGGACGCTCGCGCGCCGATTGCGTCCGGGTATGAGATGGGGCCCGGAGATCGGGATTCTCCGGGCCCCGAGCGTGGGGATCCGCAGGTTCGGAGGAGACGTTTCCTAGAGCCTGACGACCTTGGTCGTGTGCCCGTGCGAGTCCCTCACGAGATAAACGCCCGCAGCGACGCTCCTCCCCTTCCCATCCACCCCGTCCCACTTCACGGTGAGCGTGCCGCGCGCGTTCCCGGCCGGAAGCTCGCGCACGAGCCTGCCGGCCACGTCGTAGATGCGAAGTTCCCCGTCGACGCCCCGCTCGGCGACCCAGTGGATCTCGGTCGTCGTACTGAACGGATTCGGTGTCGCTATGATGATGGGGCGCCCGATCTCGTCACCTTCGGGGACGCCCGACGCGACGAGGGCCCGGAGGCTGTAGAGGACCTGTTCCTCGAGCAGGACGATCTCTCCCAAGTAGCTTCCCACCACCGAGAGGTAGGGCTCGGCCACGGCGGGGTTCCCTCCCGAGTCCCAGATCGCGACCAGCATGTTGTAGTACTCCATGTAGGCGAGCTCGCCCCAAACCGTGAGCTCGTCCGCGAGCGACGCGAGCGCGTCCGCTTCGGGCGTTCCTTCCGTCTCGTAGAACGCTCGGGACGCGTCCCACGCGATCTTGTGCCAGAAGAGCCCGTCGACGAAGTGGATCGCGAGCGCATTGAGCGTCGCCTCGAGGTCACCGCCGACAGCGTCGGTAAGCTCCCAGAACCGGATCTCGAACGTACTCTGGTTCATGTCGGACTGCGCCGTCGCGAACGCGTTCGCCCCGAGCGTCGGGTCCCAGCCCGGAGGCCACCCATGGATGGTCGCGTCGTCGTACGCGGCGGGATCGCCGTCGAGGCGCCTGGCGCTCTTCCCCGCTGCCTGGCAGGTCATCATGTCGTGCGGCTGCATGGGTCCCGCGGGCGCATACGAGATGAGGATGCGTGGCGTCCCGAGAGTGAGCTCGACCGCCGACCGGAACGACTCCAGCTCCACGACCACGTCGGCCCCTCTGAGCTCGCCGCCGGGGATGGGAGGCTGCATGGGGAACTCGATCCCGACGCCCGGGTCATTGATCACGACCGAAGAGTCGGTGTAACCGGTCACCACCACCGCGTGGCCGCTGTGAACGTCGAGCGTCCTGAGGATCTCGTAGTCTGCCTGCGGGAGATAGTACGGGTCGACGCCGGTCTCGAAGGGAATGCCCGCATCGATCCGCTGACGCATGGCGAACGTGTAGAGGATCCAGGAAGCGCTGACATCGGTGTCGGTCTCGAGGTTCCTGATCTCGCCTGCGAACTCGTAGTCGCTCCACGTCTGGCAGCTCAGGACCCCGCCGAGCATGTAGAACTTGTCGTCGATGTAGACCGGCGAGTGCGCGCAACCCGCGAACTCGACCGTCTCGTAGACGGTGTTCGCAGCGCCGTAGTGATTGAAGAGCATCGTCAGCGCGGCGTAGTTGCAGTAGCCGTTCACGATCTGCGAGAGCCACGGGACGTCGTCGATCAGTGTGACGCCGAGTGTGTCCGTGTTGTCGGTCTCGTTCACCTCGACGATCGACTCGTCCGCATCGACGAGGAGGTAGAGCGTGTGGCTGCCCCCCGTTCCGGGCCAGGACACGGAGAAGGTCTGCGTCTCCCCGGCAGCAAGGTGCGCGATGACGACGTCATCGCCGATCTGGATGCCGTAGTCGGGGCCGCCGACGAAGAACCTCGCGACGACGTCGTACAGGTCGACCGTACCAGAGTTCGCGACGCCCCCGACGACCTCGAACCCGCGCTCGACCGCGTAGTCGCTCTCGAGCCGGAGGCTCACGGCGGTCAGGTTCTCGCCGAGGTAGACATCTCTGAACCCCGGCAGCTCGCGCTCCGGCGTCACCCGTTCACCCGAGTCCTCTGCGCGCGTGTCGCTCCACGGCGAAGGCGCGCGCCCGGGCAACGGGCTCATCGGAGTGGTCACACGAATCACCTCGCCGCTCCTCACCGTCCCGTCGATCCCGTCTCCCGCAACGACAAGGGCCGCTGCGGCGAGCAGGAAGAGCATCGCTCCAACAGTCGTCGTCCATCTCATGGTGCTACCCCCGTGATGCCGCGCGCAGTTCTGTTCATCGTAACGGGGCGCGAGTGACTCGCCCCCTGCTGCCACTGTCCCATCCAGGAACCCCTGCGGTGCGGGGCGCCCAGAACCTCTCGGCAGTTCGAACAGAAGTAGACATACCGCTTGCCGGCGACTCCCGAGATCGCGCTGGAGGGCCCAAGTGCAAGGAGGGCAGTGTTCAGCTGCGTCATGATGCCCTCTCTTTGCGGCACTCGAGGAGCCCGACCACGGCGGTCACGGCCCCGACTCCGGCGAGCAGACCGAACGCGAACCCCGCGAGAAAACCCCACGGTCTGTCGAGCGTCGTCCAGCCGAAGTGCGGTGCGACCGACATGGCGGCGCCCGCGGCTGCCGCCAGTGCGGCGCCGACGCCGATCTTCCGCTGCGGATCCAGTCGTGCGAGCATGGTCCGTCCCCTTCTGGTTGCTCCCGCACTAGTTGATACAGCTGCCTGGCAAGTCTATTCACTCGAGCTACTGACGGACGCCGTCCGGCCTCGAGGCCCAGTTGATGAGCGGCATCATGTCCATGTGGGACTCGTCCCCGGGCAGCGACTCCGCTCGAGCGAACTGACGCTCGGCGACCCTGTAGACCCCGACAACGATGAGCGCACAGAGCACCCACACCGTTAGAGAGCCTCCCGGGATGGCTGTGCCAAGGTGCCTGATCGTGATTCCCCAGAGCGCGCCGACCTCCGTCACCGAGACATCGTTCATCACAGGCACGAAGAACTGCCACGTGTGAAGCAGAAGCAGCCCCACCATGCTCCCCCAGAAGGCACCCTTGCGGACTTTCTCGCTGACCGCCGCGCGGAGCGTGCGCAGATAGAGCGCGAGCGTCGCGTACCACAACCCGAGGATTACCATCATCACGACGGGAAAGACCGGCCCCCCCGACAACGGCTGCAGTTCCGGATAGTCACGAGCCAGCGTGAGGCCGTCTCCCGTGGCCACCACGAACCCGTCGGGATCCGTGGTGAGATAGTGGTCGGCAATCTCGTTCGGAGGTATCGTCCTCCCGTAGAGCGCCTCGGCAGCGCGGCTGATCTGAAGAGCCACGAACTC
>JALGVN010000196.1 GCA_025774645.1 bacterium | reverse complement strand
CATCACGTAGATGGTCGCCATCTCATCTGCCATCGTCGCTCGTCTCCCTTGCTCACAGGTGGGGTCCCGCCGGCCGCAATCCATCGTTCCGTTCGGAAGCAGGGGCGCGTCGGGACCTCACGTACGTCGGAGTCACTTGCTCTTTCGGACCGCGGGCTTCTTCGTGCCCTTCGCACCCTTGGGCGCGGCCTTCGCCGTCTTCTTCGCCGCGGGCTTCTTCGCGGGCCTCGCGTCGCCGTTGCCCTTTCCGCGGGCGTCCGCGAGTTCGAGCGGACCGAGGCCCCTGACCTGATCGACGAACTCGCCCATGATGTGCACGAGCTTGTCGCCTTCGGCCGCCGAGATCCACTCGAGGCGGAGCCGCTCGGGCTCGATGCCCATGTCGGACAGCATCCGCTTCAGGAACGCCACCCGGCGCATCGTCTTGTAGTTCCCGTCCTGGTAGTGGCAGTCACCGGGGTGACAGCCGCCGATGAGCACACCGTCCGCCCCCTCCCGAAACGCCCAGAGAACGTGCTGGGGATCGAGACGGCCGCTGCAGTTCAAGCGGACGACGACCCCGTTGGGCGGGTACTGCTTCCGCGAGGTGCCGGCCAGATCGGCGCCGGCGTAGGTGCACCACTTGCAGAAGAAGCATACAATTCTCGGTTCGAACATATCAGCCCTCCAGTGCCGCCGAGACCATCTTGTAGACCTGTTCGTCCGTCAGATTCCTCTGCTGAGCCGAGGCGGACGGGCACGCCGCGATGCACGCGCCGCAGCCTTCGCAGATCGCCTCCTGAATGCGGGCGATCCCCTTCTCCACGTCGAACTCGGCAGCGTCGTAGGGGCAGACCGAGACACAGACCCGGCAGCCCGCACAGGTGTCCTCGTCGATCCACGCGATGATAGGCTCGCGGTGGTACTCCTCCTCCGCGAAGAGGTGAGCGACCTTGCTCGCCGCGGCGGAGGCCTGAGCGACGGCCTCGGGGATGTCCTTCGGCCCCTGCGCAGCGCCCGCGAGGTAGAAGCCCGGGGCCAGACTCTCGACCGGCCTGAGCTTCGGGTGCGCCTCCGCGAGGAAACCCCACTCGTCCGTGTGGAGCTTGAGCATGTTCGCGAGATCTTTCGCGGCCGCGTTGGGCACGGTCGCGAGTCCGAGCACGGCCATGTCGGCTTCGATCTCCACCTTCCTGCCGGCCAGGGTGTCGACGCCCCAGACCACGACCTTCCCGTCCTCCTCGAAGATCTTCGAGACCTTGCCCCGGAGGAACAGGACGTCGTCTTCCTCGGCGGCGCGGGTGTAGAACTCCTCGTACCCCTTCCCCGCCGTCCGGACGTCCATGTAGAAGACGTACGCCTGTCCGTCGTGCACCTTGTGCTTGTAGAGCATCGCGTGCTTCGTCAGGTACATGCAGCAGACCTTCGAGCAGTAGGGCATGTGCGCCTCCGGGTCTCTCGACCCGCAGCACGTGAGGAAGACGACCGTCTCCGGCACCTTGCCGTCTGACGGGCGCTTGACCTCGCCCTCGGTCGGGCCTGACGCCGAGAGCATCCGCTCGAACTGGAGGCTCGTGATGACGTCCGGGTACTTCCCGCCGCCGTACTCCCCGAGGTTCTCGATCGGGTAGAGGTCGTAGCCCGTGGCCACGACGATCGCGCCGACCTCGTCCTCGACGATCTCGTCTTCCTGCTCGTAGTCGATGCACTGGACCGGACAGATCTTCTTGCAGATTCCGCACTTCCCGTCATTCAGGAAGTACGTGCAGTGGTCTCGGTCCAGGACCGGCTTGTTCGGGACCGCCTGCGGGAACGGCGTGTAGATCGCCTTCCTCTGGGCGAGCCCCTCGTCGAACTCCGACGTCGTCTTCGCCGGGCACTTCTCCATGCAGAGACCGCAGCCGTTGCAGATGTCGCGGTCGAGGTACGCCGCCTTCTTCCGGATCTTGACCTTGAAGTTCCCGACGTACCCGGAGACGTCGTCGATCTCGGAGTAGGTCATCAGCTTGACGCGCGGGTGCTGCGCCACCTCGACCATCTTCGGCGTCATGATGCACTGCGAGCAGTCGAGGGTCGGGAAGGTCTCCGAGAGCTGCGCCATGTGGCCGCCGATCGACGGCCCCCTCTCGACGAGGATGGTCTCGTAGCCCGCGTTCGCGATGTCGAGAGCCGCCTGGATGCCGGCGATGCCGCCGCCCACCACGAGGGCCTTGTGCGTCATCGGGACCGCGATCGGGTCGAGCGCCTCGTCCAGCCTGGCCTTCTCGACCATCGTCTTGATGATCTTGATGGCCTTCCGGGTCGCCGCTTCCTTGTCGCCCTGGTGAACCCAGCTGCACTGCTCGCGGATGTTCGCGATCTCGACCTGGTACGGGTTCACTCCCGCCACCCTGCCCGCTCGCCTGAAGGTCGCTTCGTGGAGGGTGGGTGAGCAGGCCGCGACGATCACACCCGAGAGGTTGTGCTCCTTGATCGCGTCCTTCACCATCGTCTGGCCGGGATCTGAGCACATGTAGGTGTAGTCGGTGGAGTAGGCCACGCCGGGGTACTTCCCCAGTTCCTCCGCGACTCGCTTGACGTCCACCACCCCGGCGATGTTGCTCCCGCAGTGGCAAACGAATACCCCAATGCGTTCTTCCATCACTCCCCCTTAGAGCAAGCTCTTCCCCGCGAGCACCGGCCGCGGATCCACGTAGTTATCAGAGAAATCGATGTGCTCGCCGCCGATTCCGAGAGCGATCCCCAGAAGCTGCGTGAAGTAGACGACGGGGATCTTCTTGAACCCGCGGACGCTCTTCGCCATCTCGTCCTGCTTCTTGTCGAGGTTGTACCGGCAGAGAGGACACGTCGTCACGATGATCTCGGCCCCGTTCTTGAGCGCCGAGCCGACGACGTTCCTCGAGCACTGGACGGCGAGGTCCTCGTCGGCGACGATCTGGAACCCCCCGCAGCACTCCGTTTTCATGGCGAAGTCGACGACGTCGCAGCCCAGGGTATCGAGGAACTCCTCGAAGATGCTCGGCTGCTCCGGGTCGTCGAACTCCATCTCCTTCTTCGGACGAAGGAGCATGCACCCGTAGTACGGGGCGACGCGAAGGCCGTCGAGCGTCCGCCTGAGCTTCTTCTTCACCTCGTCGTACCCCACCACGTCGCGGAGCATCTCCAGGTAGTGCAGGACGTCGACCTGGCCCTCGTAGTCCTTTCTCGTGTAGCTCTCGACCTCCTCTCGCGCCTCGGTGTCGGCGCGAAGGAAGAGGTTCGCCTTCTCCATCTTCTCCGGGTCGTCCTTGACGACCTTGTTCGCCCTCTTGAGCACGTGGTAGCAGAACGAGCAGAGGGTCACGAGCTTGTCGCCCTCCCTCGCCGCGTACGCGAGGTTGCGCACCGGCGCGAGGATCTCCATCACGTTGTCGGACACGAGCGGGAAGACTGCGCCGCAGCACGTCCAGATTGGGAGCTCCTGGAGCTCCACGCCGACGGCCTTCGCACATTCCCGCGCGGATACGTCGAAGTCGAGAGCGCGTTCGTGAAGAGTGCAACCCGGGTAGTAAGGGATCTTCATCTCTTCCTCCGGCTTTCTATCCGTTCAGCTTCCTGAGCGCCGCGACCACACCCATCTGAGGAGCGTCGGAGATCATGATCGCCGAGACCTCGTCGGCGTCCATCCTGGGGTTCGAGAGGCGCTTCCTCAGGACCATCTGGCGGAGTGCGTCGCAGATGTTCGAGAACTCGACTCCTTTGGGACACCGCGAAGCGCACTGCAGACACGACGCGCACACCCAGATCGTCTTCGAGTTCAGGACTTCTTCGAGCCGGCCGATCTGAAGGAGCCTGATGATCTCGCTCGGGATGACGTCCATCTCGTCCACGACCGGACAACCCGCCGAGCACTTCCCGCACTGGTAGCATTGAAGCAGGCTCTGTCTCGACAGGTCTTCGACCCTTCTGATGAGTTCGTCCCGGAGTTCCTCGGTCTTGATCGTAAGCCTCATCGATTCCTCCGCAGCGTGCGGCGGCCCGCACAGCCGCCCACTCAATCCTTGATACAAAGACACGGGTAGGTGTCGCCACCTACCCGTTGCGTCCAATAGAGGTCGGGCCCGTCGTACCGGGTGTCGATCCGCGTCTCTTCAACCGAGCGTCGACTGCTCTCAGCCCTCGCCAGCACCCCGACAAATGGCCCCAGCCCTTCTCGTTCACACCCGACGGAATGGCCCGCCGCGCCTTCGAACTGCGTAAACGTCAAGCAGCCACCGCAGTCCGTTGCTACCGGAGCCACGGTGACATCTCGGCCTTAGAGGATACTATGGAGCCCCCCGAGTGTCAACCGAATTGGAGCGGTGACAGGGGCGGTTTGGGGCGTTCCGTGCGAGTCCTGGATGTCCCTCGACCCCGAAGCGCGACCCCGGACTCGCCTTTGTC
The DNA here is from genome assembly GCA_025774645.1 of bacterium. Lineage (GTDB taxonomy): Bacteria > Joyebacterota > Joyebacteria > Joyebacterales > Joyebacteraceae > JALGVN01. The sequence continues at coordinate 263 of JALGVN010000196.1, read as the reverse complement.
ATATCTATGTGGTACAATCTTAGCGTGATGGTCACCGGCATCGCTCCGTTCTTCAGGGGTGTGCCCGTGGGATTTCGGGACTCTGACAGGAAGCCACTGACCCGGTCAAGGAGGTGCGGCATGAGACTCGCGACCGTGCTCTCCGTGCTCCTCGTGGCACTCCTCGCCCCCATCGCTCACGCGAACGTGCTCTACGTCGATCCCTCGGGAGGCGGCGACTACGACAACATCCCCGAGGCGGTTGCGGCCGGAGGCTTGAGCGA
>JALGVN010000031.1 GCA_025774645.1 bacterium | reverse complement strand
CCGTTCTGGTTGATGGCGTTCACGAGAAGAGCGTTGATCTCGGGGTCGGTCCACTCGCCGCAGTACCCGATCGGCATGTGAACGAGGAATTTCACGTCGGGGTTCATCTGCCGGATGGCGGTCATCTCGTCCTGATACCACGCCTGGGCGCGCTTCGTCAGGACGATGACGTCCCATCGCGAGAAGAGCTCGAGGTCCTGTCCGATCAGTGTTCCGAAGTAGATGTTCGCGAGCCGAGGATAGGTCTCCTCACCGGAGGCGGGAGATGGCCAGAGAAGGACTGCCGCCATGAGGAAGAACGCCGCCGCCAGTATGAGGATCCTGACGTCCTGGCGGGCGCCCGCCGCTGCTTCGCCTCGATGCATGTGCCCCGCTCCCAGTTGCCGCCCCTGTGATGCAACAGTACGCCATCCGGCTGCGCAGATTACTCATGCCATACTGCAAGACGTGTGCCATGTGACGTGCTCCAGGGCTCCTTGGAGCCTCCCGGTAGAAGACCGGCCCCCATTGGCAGGGGGGCCGGATGAAAGGTCCTGCTGGTGCCGGGGGCCGGACTCGAACCGGCATGAGGCACGAAGCCTCGACGGATTTTAAGTCCGATGCGTCTACCAGTTGCGCCACCCCGGCTCGGTAAGACGCGACCGGCGGCCGACGTGCGTTCCGATGAACACCCGGCCCCGCGTGCTCGACCACCGGCGATTTCAAACTGGAGGCGGCGCCCGGATTCGAACCGGGGATCAAGGATTTGCAGTCCTCTGCCTTAGCCACTTGGCTACGCCGCCCTATTGCTCCTATGCAGAGAGACAGGGGCAGTCCCGTGGATCGCCCCTGCCCTTACAGGCTGGAGCGGGAAACGGGGCTCGAACCCGCGACATCCACCTTGGCAAGGTGGCGCTCTACCACTGAGCTATTCCCGCTCTTATCGACTGCAGGGGTCAGTATATCCACCGCACAGGGCTCTGTCAAGATGTCAGCCGGGACGACGGCCTCGTCGGGACGGCCTCGCGGGCTCGCCCGTAGAGGTCGGCGTACTTCTGCGCGGACGCCCGCCAGCTGTAGTCCAGGACCATCGCCCGAGCCATGATACCGGCCCAGAGACCGGCCTGCCCGAAGGTCTCGACCGCCCGCCTGATGGCGCCGAGCATCGCGCCCGCGTCGTACTCCTGGAAGACAAAGCCGGTCCCCTCGTCTCCGTCGGGATCGTAGTCCCGGACGGTGTCGGCTAAGCCTCCGGTCTCCCGCACGATCGGGATCGTGCCGTACCGCAGGCTGTACATCTGGTTCAGCCCGCAGGGCTCGTAACGGGACGGCATGAGGAACATGTCCGACCCCGCCTCGATCCAGTGCGCGAGCTCGTTGTTGAACGTCAGGTGCGCCGCCACCCTCCCGGCGTGGCGCTCCGCGAGCTTCTCCAGAAACTCGTGGTACTCCATCTGGCCCGTGCCGAGAACGACGATGTTCGCCCCGAGTGCGACGATGTCGTCGGCCACCTCGTGGATGAGGTCGAAGCCCTTCTGGTCGGCGAGTCTCGAGACCATCCCGATCAGGGGGATGGAGGGATCGTCCGAGAGCCCGGAGCGCTCGAGGAGGGCCGACTTGCAGCGCGTCTTCCCCTCGAGGTCGCCCGGCGAGTACTTCGCCGGGATAAGCTCGTCGATCGACGGATCCCAGTCCGTGTAGTCGACGCCGTTCAGGATCCCTATGAGCCTCCCGTCGCGGCGGCGCTCCGCCAGTACATCCTCGAGCCCGAGGCCGTACTCCGGCAGGCTCGAGATCTCCTCCGCGTAGCGCTCGCTCACCGTGTTCACGTAGTCGGCGAGCTCGACCCCGACCTTGAGAGCGCTCACCCGCCCGTGGAACTCGAACGGGCTCCCCGGCATGCCCAGCTCCTCCGACAGCCCCATTCTCGGCAGGAGGCTCTTGTCGAAGTGACCCTGGTAGCCGAGGTTGTGGATGCTGAAGACGACCCCGGGCGACCCGATCTTCGGATCGTCCTCGTGAAACTCCCGAAGGTACGCGGCGACCATCGCGGTGTGGTGGTCGTTCAGGTGGATCGCGTCGGGCTGGGGCGCGACCTCGGCGAGCCCCAGGAGGACGGCGCGCGAGAAGAGCGCGTACCTCATCGGCTCGTCCGGGTAGCCCTCGCCCGTGGTGGGATCGACGTAGATCCCCTCGCGTCCGAAGTAGCCTTCGTGCTCGACGAAATAGACGCGGACGGAATCGGCGCCGGGCATGCGGCACGAGTGGAGCGAGACCTCCTCGGTCCCGCCGCCCATCGGCACCGCGATCGTCCCGATCTCCCGCACTTCCTTGATCCCGAACTTCCCGGTGTCGATCGATCCGTAGAGCGGAAGGAACACGGAGACGTCGTGACCGAGCGCCGCCAGCTCCTTCGACAGGGCTCCCGCGACGTCGGACAGACCCCCGACCCTCGCGAACGGTGCGACCTCTGCCGCAGCTAGAACGATCCTCACTTCGAGCTCTCCTCTCCGGGAATCTCCACTTCCCTCAGGTAGTTCGCTGCTTCCTCCGGAGGCGTCGGGTTGATGTAGAAACCCGATCCCCACTCGAACCCGGCGACCTTCGTGAGCTTAGGCATGATCTCCATGTGCCAGTGGTAGTACTTGAGATCTCGCTCGCCGGCGGGGCTCGTGTGCACGATGAAGTTGTACGGCGGGTTGTCGAGAGCGATGTTGATCCGAAGCAGGGTCTCCTTGAGGATCAGGGCGAAGTCGTGCCTCGCCTCGTCGTCCATGACCTCGAACGACGTGTGGTGGTAGCTCGGCAGGATCCACGTCTCGAACGGGAACCTCGCGGCGAACGGCGCGAGCGTCACGAACCGGTCGTTCTCGCAGATGATCCTCGTCTTCGTCCACTGCTCCTGCGCCACGATGTCGCAGAAGACGCAACGCTCCTTGTAGGCGTAGTACTTCTGGCTACCGGTGAGCTCCTCCGTGAGGCGCTTCGGCAGGATCGGAAGAGCGATGAGCTGAGAGTGCGGGTGCTCGAGCGACGCGCCCGCCGCGTTCCCGCGGTTCCGGAAGAGCTGGATGTAGCGGAAGCGGGTGTCGCCCTGGAGGTCGATCATCCTCTCCTGGGACGCCCGGATGACGAGCTTCATGTGCTCGAGAGGGAGTTCGGCGAAGTTGGCATCGTGGTCGGGGGTCTCGATGATGACCTCGTGCGCCCCGACGCCGTTCATCTTGTCGTACATCCCCTCGCCGGCGCGGTCGATCTCACCCTCGATGGCGAGCGCCGGGAACTTGTTCGGGACGACCCTGACCTGCCAGCCGGGGCTGTCGGGGGCCGATCCGTCCTCGCGATACGCCATGACCTCGGGAGGCGTCTTGTCCTCGTTCCCGTAGTCGAACGGGCAGAACCCGCCCTTCTTCGCCTCCGCTGCGTGCGCGAAATCGGTCGGCCTCTTGCCCCGCTCGGTGGAGATGATCACCCACCGTCCGACGACCGGGTCCTTCCTCAGCTGCGGCATGTGTCTCCTCGCGTTGCCGGGTCCCCCCCCACGGGGGCCCCCGCGTCACAGAAGCACAACGACTATCAGAATCGTGGACGCGAGTCAAGGCGGCTCATCCGCCGCCGGGCGCCCCTCTACTTGCCCTTCACGAGGCCTCGGCGCTTGAGCTCCTCGACGACGGCTCTCACGTCCCGCGCCCGGTCCTTCGGGCAGACGAGGGTCGCGCCCGCCGTCCTCGCCACGACGACGTCGGAGAGCCCGACGACCGCCACGAGCCCGTCCTCCGAGTAGACGACCGTGCCCTCGGAGTCGAGGACGATCGCCTCTCCTTCGACGGCGTTCCCCGCCTCGTCCGTCGGCCAGATCCTCGCGAGCGCGGGCCAGGCGCCGACGTCGTCCCACCCGATCTCGCACGGGACCACGACCACGCGGTCCGCCTTCTCCATGACACCGTAGTCGACCGAGATGCCGGGCGACTCGCGGTAGAACTGCTCGATTCCCGCCTCGAACCCGGCGGTCCCCGGCTCGCCCTCGACGGCCTCGAGGGCCGCCGCGACCTCCGGCAGATGGCGCTCGACCTCCGCGAGAAAGACGTCCGCCCGCCAGATGAAGATGCCGCTGTTCCAGTGATAGCCGCAGTCCAGGAGATAGCGGGCCGCGGTCTCCCGGTCCGGCTTCTCGACGAAGCGCTCGACCTCGAAGACTCCGTCGATGCCGCTGGGCTCACCCTCCCGGACGTACCCGTACTCCGTCTCGGGTCTCGTCGGCCGGATCCCGAGCGTCACGAGGGCCCTCTCGGACTCGGCCGCATCGAAGGCAACCGCGAGAGCCCGCCTGAAGGCCTCGGCGTTCTGGATCACGTGATCGGCCGGCAGGACGGTGAGGACGGCGTCGGGGTCCTGAGCCACGAGCACGTGGGCCGCGAGTGCGATGGCCGGAGCCGTGTTCCGGCCGACCGGCTCACCGACGATCCGGGCTGGCGGGATCTGCTCGAGCTCCTCGACCATCCGGTCCCGGAGCGCGGCACCCGTCAGGACGAGCGAACCCTCGACCGTCACGAGCGGCGCGACCCTGGCGAGCGTCTGCGCGACGAGGGAACCCTCGCCCGCAAGCTCGAGGAGCTGCTTCGGCCGCTCCCGCGTGCTCATCGGCCAGAGCCTCTCCCCCCATCCGCCTGCGAGGATCACGGCGTACTTCATGGAACCTCCGCTCGACGCTCCGGCCGAAGCCGGGCGTCCCCCCCCCATGCGTCTCCGCGGGGATCCTCGGACCCGGTGCGACCTTCCGCGTCAGGTCTAGAACCCTCTCAGCAGGGAGTAGTATATCGCCTCGGTGTGAAGAGTCACACCGTCCCAGTCGTACGTCTCGAGGACGTGGCGCCGCGCCCGGTCGCCCATCGCCCGGCACTTCTCGGGCACCTCGAGGAGCGACTTGAGCTCCGCAGCGAGGTCGTCCGGGTCGCTCGCCTTGAACGTCGACCCGCAGTCGCCGATCACCTCGAGGTTCTCCGGGATGTCGCTCGTCAGGCAGCAGTTGCCGAAGCTCATCGCCTCGAGGAGCGCGATCGGCAGACCCTCGATGTCCGAGGGGAGCACGAAGATCCGCGCGTTCGAGTAGAGCTCGTCGAGCAGATCGCCGTAGACGTAGCCGAGGAAGCGCACCTTGTCGCCGCCCTTCGCGTGAAGCTCGTCGACGTAGTCGGTCGAGAAGCTCGTCCCCCCGGCGATGATGAGCTCGGCGTCGGTGTCGAGCTTTGCGTACGCGTCCAGGAGGTAGTGCGCGCCCTTCTCCGGAACAAGACGTCCCACGAACAGGATGTAGCTCCCGGGCTCGATCCCCATCTCGCGGATCTTCTGGGCGTCCCGGACGTTCGGAAGCACGGTCCCGTTCGGGATGTACGTCACCTCGACGTCCCGGGTCCGGCGGAAGTAGTCGCGGAGCGCCTTCGAGACGACGATCGACCTGTCCGGGAAGTTGACCGCCGTGTACTCGCACCTCCTGAGAATCCAGGTGGCGACGCTCCCCCACTTCTCCCTCTGCCAGTCGAGGCCGTGCACCGTGGCGACGGTCTTCTCTCCCGCGAACGACGGGAGGTTCGCGAAGAGCGACGGGCCGAGCGCGTGGAAGTGGACTATGTCGTAGTCCTTGCTCAGGATGTGCGGAATCGCGAGCGCGCAGTGCGTCGCCGTGTCGAGGTGCTTCGTTCTCACGCTCGGGATCTGGACGAGCTTGACCCCCCGGTACTCACCCCGCATCTTCGTGTAGTACGGACGGCAGTAGACGTAGACGTCGTGCCCGCGCTCCACGAGCCGCGTGGCGAGCTCCTCGACGTGACGCTCGATCCCGCCGTACGTCGCCGGGATGCCCTTCTGGCCGAGCATCGCTATCTTCACTGGATGACCCTCTCGTATATCGCCCGGATCTTGTCGTAGTGGACGTCGGGCGCGTACTCCCGCTCCACCCTCGCCCTCGCGGCCCGCCCCATCTCGGCGGCTCTCGCGTGGTCGCCCCAGAGCTCTTCCAGCCTGTCCGCCAGCGCCGCGTCGTCGCCCGGCTCGAAGAGCAGTCCCGTCTCGCCGTTCCCGACGAGCTCGGGGATGCCCCCGATGATCGAGCCCACGACCGGCTTCCCCTGCGCGAACGCTTCGTACACCGTCAGCGGCGAGTTCTCGAAACACTCCGATGGCACGACCACGAAGAGCGAGCCCCCGACCATCGACTTGAGTTCACTTCCGGTGAGATAACCCACGAACTCGACGTTGTCAATGCCTTCCCGCGCGGCGCGCTCCTTGAGCTCGGGAGCGAAGGGCCCGTCGCCCACGATCTTGAACGGCACGCCTTTCGCCCTCGAGAGGGCCGACATGAGGGTCTCGAGGCCCTTCCCCGTCGAGAGCCGGCCCACGTAGACCGCGTAGCCGTCGCTCCCGTAGCGGGGCTCGTACTCCTCGAGCGCGATCGCGTAAGGCAGGTGCACCACCTTCTTCCTCGGGACGCCGTGCGCCACCACGCGCTCCAGGAGCTGCCGGCTCGGCGCGATGAACAGGTCGACGTTCCGCGAGTAGGTCCCCAGGACCTTGTGGATGTACGCCTCGGCGCACACGAGAGCGCTCGCGGCGACCGAGTCGCGCATGCACCGGTGGACACACGCGCGGTAGTAGCGCCAGTGCCCGCAGCGCTCGCACGTCGTGTCGTAGACAAACATCTGGTAGTTCGGGCAGATGAGCTTGTAGTCGTGGAGCGTCTGGATGACCGGGACGCCCTTCGCCTTCAGACCCAGGACGATCGAGGGCGAGAGCTGATGAGCGATGTTGTGCAGGTGCGAGACGTCCGGAGACGTTCTGTCGACGAGCGCCTCGATCTTCCGGCGAGCCTCCCGCGAGTAGATCACCCGGGCCGCCGCCTTCATCCTCCCGAGCACACCACCGCCGCCGTCGAACGACTCGTGTGACACGAAAAGGTCGGAGTGCTCGGAGGGGTCGTTCTCCTCGTGCTCCATCGCGAACTGGACGACCGAGTCGCCCTTCCGCTCGAGGATCCGCGCGAGCTCGAACATGTAGCGCTCGGCTCCGCCCTTGACGAAGTAGTACTTGTTCGCGACGAGCACCTTCATCGACCGTTCCCCGTTCCGCCTGAGTCCGACACGCCGTCGGCCGGCGTGTCAGCGACCGACCCGCGCGTCCTTTCCAAGGAGCTTCTCGCCCGCGATCCAGGCGATCGGCCCGAGCGGCCTCCTCCGCATCGGCGGAGAGACCGTGCAGATCATCCAGCACTGGCTCGTGCACCCGCACACCGCCGGCACGACCGTCTCAGCGGACCTCTTCCTCAGCTCCTCGAAGCTCCCGTCCCTCACGTTTCCCATCGGGACGCCCAGGATGTTGCACGGGTAGACGTCGCCCCAGGGGTCGAGGAAGAAGAGATCGATGCCCGCCCCGCAGGGAAGTCCCCTCGACTTCCCGCTGACGTAGTCGGCGAGCCCGCGCATGTAGTAGGCCTTCGCCCAGTCGCGCGGGTGCCGCGACCCGATCAGCTCCCGGGAGATCGAGTCGATCTCCTCGACCGCCGCCTCCGAGTGCGGGCGCTCCGACTCGTGGCCTCCGAAGAAGATCGGGGAGCTGTGGACGGCGCTCGCAGAGAACTCGATCCCCAGCTCGTCGGCGACGTCCCGCACCTTGCTGAGCTCCCCCGGATTCGCCTCGGTCGACGTCGCGGCGAGACCGAGATCCGTGACGCCGAGCTTCTGGAGCCTCTTCGTCGTCTCGATCGCCCGGTCGTAGGCGCCGTCGATGCCGCGCACCTCGTCGTGGAGCGTCCCCGCCGCGTCGATCGAGACCCTCACGGCGACGTCGCCCATCCGGGCGACCGCCTCCTCGATTCTCGAGGGCGTGAGGCCGTTCGTCGAGATGACGACCCTCGCCTTCGGGCACGCCTCGCGCATGACGGCGACGATCTCGACCAGATCCTCGCGGAGGAACGGCTCGCCGCCGCTCACGTTGATCGAGCGGAGCGACGCCGGAAGCCAGCGGTAGTCGGACGGGCCGAGCTCGTCGTGCGTCCTCGCGTCCTTCTGCCAGATGTCGCACATCGCGCATCTGGCGTTGCAGCCGTACGTCACCGCGACGACGCACCCGACGGGTCCCATCACGCCGCGCCCTCCGAGCCCGCCTCTTCGGCGGGTGACGGATCTCCGAAGAGGGAACCGTATGCCTTCAGAAGCTCCTTGCTCGTGTGCTCCCAGCTGAGTTCTGTCTCGATGCGCTCGCGGTTCCTCCGGCCCATCTCCTGCCTGAGCGGCTCGTCGTCGAGAAGCTGGATGATCTTCTCCCCGAACTCGATCTCGTCGTTCGGGGCCGCGTAGAGCGCCCCGTCCTGCGCGGAGTAGCGGCTCTCCTTCAGCTCGAACGACACCATGGACTTCCCGAACGTCATGTACTCGAGGACCTTGTTCATGGTCGAGACGTCGTTCAGGGGATTCCTGGGGTCCGGGCACACGCACAGATCGGCCGTGGACAGGTAGCGCTCGACGTCCTCGTCGGGAACGCGTCCCGTCATGTCGACCGCGCCCTTGAGCCCGAGGTCATCCCGGAGCGCCTTGACGGCCTCGAAGGAGTCGCCCGCGCCGATGAGCGCGAACTGGACGTCCTTCCTCTTCACGACGTCGACGACGTGCCGGGCCGCGCGGAGGAGATAGTCGAGCCCGTCCTGCGGCGCCATCACGCCGAGGTAGCACACCAGGTACTTCTTGCCCTTCTTGAGGCTCACGTCAGGCTCGACGGGGCTGATCCGCGAGAGCTTCGGACCGCTCCTCACGACGTAGGTGCGTTCGCGCGGGAATTTCCCGACCTCCTCGGCGTGCTCGCGGTACGAGTTGTTCGTCGAGATGACCATGTCCGCGGCGTTGTACGTCGCGCGCTCGAGCATCCTGAGAAGCCAGAAGTTCGTGGCCTTCCTGCCTCCGAACCGCGAGAGGTAGAGCTCGGGACAGAGGTCGTGCTGGTCGTAGACGAACTTCGTTCCCTTGAGCATCTTGAATATGAGCCCGATCATGAAGAAGGTGTCGGGCGGGTTACACGCGTGGATCGCGTCGAAGCCCGTCTTCCTCGAGATCTTGAACGCGAGCGAGAGACTCTTCACCCAGCAGTAGGGGAACTCCCACGCGTACGAGATCTTCGTCGTCGTCGGAGGAGGCGGCGGGTAGCGGTAGATCCTGATCCCGTCGATCTCCTCGTACGGCTCGCGGTCGATCCCCACGCCCTGCGGGCAGATAACCGAGACCTCGTATCCCGCGGCCTTGAGCGTCGTCGACTCCAGCCAGACGCGCCTGTCGAACGGCACCGGCAGGTTCTCGACGATGATGAGTATTCTCTTCCTCTCGTTCAACTGGTCCCCCAATCCGTCACGGCCGGCGGCCGGGCCGGGACGTCTCCGGAGTCGCGGGAGTCCCTCGGTGCCCGGCGCGCGCCGGGCGGGACTCCTACCACGAGATTCCGACGTACTGGCCGTTCACCTTCGACGGGTCATCGACGATGCGCACGAGGTCGATGAGGACCTGATCCGGACGCATCTTCTCTGGAACGTCCTTGAACTCGTCCGCGGCGTTCGCGACGACGAGAACCTCCGACCGCTCGAGCACCTGGTCGACGGTCTCCGCCTTGAGCCGCAGCGCGTAGGGGAGCTCGTGCTCGAGGAACCCCAGGTTCGATCCCAGGAGCGCCTCCCACGAGATGTTCCTGTCATAGATGCAGAGCTCGTAGCCCTTGCCGATGAGCGTACTCACGACCTGGACGATCGGGCTCTCCCTGAGGTCGTCCGTCCCCGCCTTGAAGCTCATCCCGAGGACGCCGATCTTCCGTTTGCCGGTCGCCCGCACGTACTCGATCGCCCTCTCGATCTGGAGCTTGTTCGAGGGCATCGCCGCCCTGAGAACAGGGCAGTCGACGCCCGTATCGTGGCTCATGCGCACGATCGCGCGGAGGTCCTTCGGTAGGCACGATCCTCCGAACGCGAAACCCGGCTTCAGGTAGTAGGGAGAGAGATTGAGCTGCGTGTCGAGGCAGAAGATCCTCATGACCTCGTGGCTGTCCGACACGCCGAGCGCCTTGCATACGTTCCCGATCTCGTTCGCGAAGCAGACCTTGATGGCGTGGAAGCAGTTGTCCGCGTACTTCACCATCTCCGCGACCTTGATCTCCGTCCTGACCGTCGGCGCGTCGATCGACTCGTAGAGCTTCGCGAGCGTGTCGCCGGCGCGGCTGCCCGGCTCGATCTCGCCGATGACGATCTTGGGCGGATGGTAGAAATCGGAGACCGCCGACGCCTCTCTCAGAAACTCCGGATTGAAGCAGACCCCGAACCCCTCACCGACCTTCTTCCCCGACACCTCCTCCAGGATCGGGACCATCTCGGTCTCGACCGTTCCTGGCGGAATGGTGCTTCTGAAGATGATCGTGTGGAAGTCGTCCTTCTTCCGGATCACCTCGGCGATCTGCTGGCAGACGCGTCTGGTGTAGTCCAGGTTCGGGCTGCCGTTCTTCATGGACGGCGTCCCGACGCACACGAGCGACATCTCGGTGCGCAGCACGGCGTCCTCGTAGTCCTCGGTCGCCGTCAGCCTCCCCTCCGCCACTCCCCGCGCGATCAGCTCGTCGAGACCCGGCTCGACGATCGGGCTCTTCCCGGTCTTGATCGGTTCCAGTTTCTTCGGGTTGACGTCGAGGCCGATGACGGTGTTCCCCATGTCGGCCAGGCACGCCGACGAGACGCACCCAACGTACCCGAGACCAAGCACACTGACTTTCATGCCCAAAGCTGTTGCTCCTCTCACGCGGACCCGCCTGCCAGGCGGTTCCGGGCGGGCGCGAACTCCGAACCCCGCTCTCTCTCAGACCAGTTGACTACGTCCAGACCGTACAGTCTTCGTTGTCCGTTCCGCTCGGCGACGAAGCCGAGCGCTCCCTCGAAGGAGCCGCCGGCGGCTTCGGCAGGCGGCGACCCGAGGAGGCACACGTCCCGCCCCCCATCGAAGGTCGCCTCGATGACCGTCCCGCCGCTCGCGGCGCCCGTCAGGCACTCGAGCTCGACCGTTCGTTCCCGTTCGAAGGGCGCGACGGCGAAGACGAGCGTCGCCGGGAGCCGCACGCGGCCCGCGGCAACGACCGCCGGCGCCTTCTCCTTCACTCCGAACGCCGGCGACACCCACCCGGCCGACGGGTCGTCCCGACCCTCGACGGTTCCGATCGAGATCCCCGCCGGGAGCCAGGCCCGGAACCAGACCCCGCGCCCGTCGTCGGTCCTGAACGCGAGCGCGCCCGGGGACGCGGGTCCCGCTGACGCGTCGGGACTCATGCCCGGTGCCAGCTGGAACGTCGCGGCGATGTCGTGCTCCCCGTCGCCCTCCAGATCGTCGACGACGAGCCAGTAGCCCCGCTTTCCGAAGACGATCCGCCTGCGGTGGCGCACGCCGAGCGACGTCAGGTACCCGTCGTGCGCTCCCTCGAAGAAGTCGAAATGCTCCTCGGAAGCCCACCGCAGCTGCTCGGGGCGGGCGCGCCGTCCCCAGATGAACGGCCCGACCATCTCGGACTGGCTCGTCCCGTCGACCGTCACCGTGTTGTGTGCCGCCGTGCTCCTGAAGTGGTCGCGCCACCTGAGATCGCGGTGGTAGCAGTAGGTCCCCGGATCGACGACGACCCACTCCCCTCCCGCCGCGATCGAGAGCGACAGACAGTCCGCGTGCCCGTGGGCGGCGATCGACGCGTGGCCCAGCGGGCCGCAGTCGATGACCCCGTGCTGCTCGGCTGACGCCGGCACGAAGTACCCGCCGTCCGGATACGCGCTCGACTCCGCCGCGCCTGCGCTCGCGTCGTCCCCGCTGTCCGCGAGCCACTCCCGGACGGCGTCCGGCCCGAAGAGCCAGAGCGCGGGTTCCAGGTCGCGATCACGCAGCTCCGTGGGAACCCCGCGTCCCGACACGAGCGCGGCGCCGGCGGCCGCCCTGGCGTGCTGCCTTCCACGCTCGTCGGCGAGATCGTAGGCCCTGCCTCCGTCCTCGTCGCCGATCGCGGGAGGCTCCCACCGCGGCCCGCCCGTCCGCTCGACGAAGCTCCCCATCCTGCCGACCAGATCCAGAAGGGCCGGCGAGAGAGGGGTGCCGGAACCCAGCGCGGCCGCCTGTGCGGCCAGGCAGAACTCCAGCACGAACGCTTGATAGTGCAATGTCTGTTCCCGGCACACGCCGTCCATGCTCGTCTGCGCAGGAACGTCGCTCTCGACGAGGGCCCGTCCCGTCCGCACCCACCTGGGGGCTCGAGAGAAGAACGGAAACACCGACCCGACCACAAAGAGCCCGACCCCCTCGCCGATCAGGTGGTTGTTCCTGGATGAGGCGTAGATAGACAAATTATCACAGATGTGGCGCGCCTGCAACGCCACGCTGGTGAGCAGATTCCGGGCGTCACCCGGTCGCGACCCGGACGTTCCGACGAGGTCGACCGCCATTCCCCACGAAATGAGGCGGAGTCCAAGCTCGAGCGCGCTCGACCAGTTGATTCCACGATACGGCGGGTTCTGGTCGATCCACGTGCGGATGTGATCCCAGACCGCCTCTGCGTAACGCGGCTCTCCCGTCAGGAAGTGCGCCCTCGCGAGCGTCACGACGTGGTGGTGCCGGTTGACCTCCCAGACGTGACGCGGGTCGCCGATCGCGTCGTCGAACCGGTAGTCGACGTCCGCCCAGAAAACGTCGGGCCACCGCCGGCCCGTCTCGGGGTCCCGGTGCCAGTCCGGCTCGTGGCCTATCTCGAACTCGGTGAAGCCGTAGGCGGGTATCCAGCCGGAGAGGATCCGGTCCGCGGCAGCGACGACCGCATCCTGGGATCCGCCGATGCCGGCGATCGCACTGCTGAGCGCGCCAGGATCGCTCCCGCAGCGCAGGAGCCGGCCTCGCGCGGAGGCGACGAGCTCTTCCGCCGACGCTCCTGCCCGGCGGTGCTCGCGGTCCAGGAGTTCCGGAAGGTCCGGGACGTTCGCCCGGCCGGCGCCCCTGGTCGTCCTGTGGACGGCGTTCCTGACCTCGCGCCCTGCCCTGATCGCGATCTCTGACGGCGTCATGGCGCGGGCCCTGAGGAGCATCCAGAGGATGCGCGACCGCTTCCTCATCGTCGCCCTCCGCCCGCGAGGAGTTCGCCGAAAAGCGCCTCCATCGAGTCGACGGCACGATCCCACCCGTAGCTCTCTTCGACGTACTTCCGGCAGCGGGCGCGGAGCGTCCGGCCCGCCTCCTCGTCCGAGAGCCACTCGAGCATGATCCGGATGCCCCGCCGGATCGCCTGCGCGTCGGCCCCCGCGAACAGGAGCTGAGGCGCCAGCGGCCGCAGAAGCTCGGGCGTCGCCCCGATCGGCGTTCCGATGGCGGGCGTGCCGCACGAGAGGGCCTCGAGGGTGACCATGCCGAATCCCTCGAAAGCGAGCGACGGAAGAACGAAGAGGTCGGCGGCCTGATAGTGCTTCACGAGATCGTCGTCGTCGACGAACCCGACGAACCTGACGTGGTCGCCGAGCCCGAGCGACGCCGCCTGCTGCTTGAGCTCGTCCTCAAGCCTCCCGCGTCCCGCCATGACGAGGAGCGCGTCGGGAAACGTCTCCCGCACCTCCGCGAACGCGCCGACGAGGTTCTCGAGCCCCATCCGGGGAACGAGCCGGCGGGCGGTGAAGAGGACCGGCCGGTCGACGGGGAGGCCGAGCTCCTTCCGGACGGCAGCGCGATCGACCGCCGGACGGAACCGCTCGAGGTCGACGCCGCCGGGGATCTTCTCGATCTTGTCGACGACGGAGGGGTAGTAGCTCCGGAGCTGTTCGGTCGAGAAGTCCGAGAGAACGATGATGCGGTCGGCGCGACCGAGCCCGGCCTTCTCGGTTCGCTTCGCGAACCCGCCGAAGAAGATGGACTCGAGCGGCTTCCCGATGCTCCGCTCGGCGCCCTCCAGATGGAGCTCCTGCCAGTATGAGGCGTGGAACGTCATCACCTCGGGAATGATCTTCCGCCGCGCGACCCCGAGGTAGGCGTAGTAAGGGAAGTGGTGATGAGCGAGCGCCAGGTCGAACTCCTTCGTCGCGAGGAGCTTCGCCATCACCGGCCGCGAGCTCCTGAGGGCGTCCGACGTCCGCCCCCCGAACCGGCGCCTGCTGCCTGCGTCGCCGTAGCGGTGGACGGTGATGCCGTACATCTGCTCGACGTCGGGCGTGTCCGGTTTCGTCCTCTGTCCAACGAGGTCCACGGTGTGACCGCGCTCGGCCAGCCTGCGGGTCGTCTCGTACGCGACCCTCTCGACCCCCCCGAAGCTGTCGGGATGGAAGAACTGGTTGATGCAGAGGATCCTGAGCTTCCGGTCGGTCATCGGGTGGGTTCCTTCTCTCCGCTCTCCTTCTCTCCGCCCTTCCTCGCCCGCCAGACGTCCTCGTAGACGGAGACCACCGCGCGTATGCACGAGTCGATGCCGAACTCGGCCGCGACCTTCCGCCTGCCCGCCTCCCCCATCGCCGTGCCGTGATCGGGCGAGCCGAGAACCGCGACTGTCGCCTCGGCGAGCGCTCCTGCGTCGTGCGTCGGGATGAGGAAGCCCGTCACGCCGTCGTCGATCTCCTCGCTCACGCCCCCGACGTCGGTCGCCACGACCGGGAGGGCTGTCGCCATCGCCTCGAGGATCGTGAGCGGCAGGCACTCGTTGTCGGAAGGGAGGATCAGAAGGTCGGACGCCGCCAGGAGCGCCGGGACGTCGCGCCGGAACCCCGTGAAGACCACGGAGTCGAGGATCCCCAACGCTTCGGCCTCGGTCCTCACCTCGTCTTCGATCTCGCCCCAACCCACGAAGAGGAGCTTGTACGACGGGACCTCCTTCTTCACCGCGGGGAACGCCTGGAGCGCGTAGGTGTGTCCCTTCCGCGGCGTGAGCCGTCCGACGAGCACGGCCACCAGGTCGTCGTCCTCGAGACCCAGCTCGGCGCGGACCCCCGCCCTGTCGTGATCCTGCTGGAACGCAGGCACGTCGACCCCGTTCAGGATCGCCACGATCTTCTCCGGCGGAACGTGGTAGTTCTCGATCTGCATCTCGCGCGACAGATCCGAGACGGCGATCGTCCGATCGACGAAGAGGTTGCTGAACCTCACGAGCGTCGTGATGATCCGGCGGCCGAACGGGACGTTCGACTCGATCGCCCTCGCCAGGTGCTCGGTGACGACGACGGCACGCGCTCCGGCTGCCCGCGCGCCGACGACGTCGAGCAGGATCGTTCTCGGGTCGGTTTTGTTGAAGTGGACGAGCTCGAAGCCGCGGAGGTGCTTCCACCCGACGAAGAACGCGAGCGGGTTGTACTCCTTCGTCGGGAGGAAACGCGTCACCGTGAAGCCCCGGTCGCGCAGGTCGTCGACCCACGCGTCGACGATCCGCCGGTCGGCGGCGTAGACGTGCGGCTCGAAACCTTCCCTCGCGAGCCCCTCGACGAGCGCCGTGAGGTAGAACTCCGCACCGCCCCACCCGCGGGCGTCGGTGTAGACGGCGATCTTCCTCGGGACCGCCTTCTTGAGAGAGGCTCCGGGGGCCGTCATGATTCGAGCCAGACCGTGCTCGGGGCTGGAACGCGCCCGTACTCGTCGGGCTCGGGCGAGGGTGGGATCTGACCTTCGCGAACGAAGCGGTTCATGACGACGACCATGGCCACCAGCGCGTAGAAGGCGTAACCTACGTTCCGGTCGTTGAAAATGTGCACGAAGAACATCTGTGCGCTGATGGCGAGCATCCCCACGAACATCCCCTGTACGAGGAATCCGTAGCCGGGCACGCGCCCGACGGCCCGGAGGTTCGAAATCGACATCGCGAAGACACGCAGCAGCAGGATGGTCCAGATGAGCGTCGCCG
>JALGVN010000030.1 GCA_025774645.1 bacterium | reverse complement strand
CCGCTCGAAGTATCATTGACAACCTGGATACCCTGTGATAGAAGCACAAATGAGAGTTGTCCGCGCCGGCGGCGGTCCGGCGTGCTTCGTTGTCCGGCAGCGTGCACTCCCGGGCAGAGGATGCGGACCGCCCCGCGTGGACCCCGAACAGCACGAACACGCGACCCGAACATGGGCCGGCGCCGTCCGAGAAGGGAGCTTACAACAGGCCAGCGAGATAGAGACGCAACCCGTTGTCACAGCCGCGTTGGTGCAAGTCTCCCTCTCGTCGGTGCCGGCCCGCTTATGATTCTCCTGGGGGGGACAGCCCGCGGCGATCGAAGGCTCCGCGATCTGCGGCAGTACTCAGAGCCTGCGACTGCCTGAGACGTGGCGGGGCTCGGCACAGCCGAGCGCACAGAAAGGGCGGAGGAGACGTTCCTCCGCCCTTTCGCATTCCCATCCGCTCCCGAATCGCCTTGCCCGCAAATCGTCCGCTCTGCTAGCATCCTTGGGCCGGCCGGATCGAGTCACCGAGCCGATCGAGGGGCCGGTCGCACCCGGTCTCACGCTGCTCGATCCGCGTTTCCGGCGCGGAAGGGGGCGGAGGACGTGAGCGGCGACGCGAAGGTGATCGCGAAGAACAAGCGGGCCCGGCACGACTATCATGTTGTGGACACGATGGAGGCCGGGATCGTCCTCAAAGGCACCGAGGTGAAGTCGGTGCGTCTGGGGAAGGTCCAGCTCGTCGACAGCTACGCCAGGGTCGAGCGCGAGGAGATCTTCGTCCACGGCATGCACATCAGCCCCTACGAACAGGGGAACCGCTTCAACGTCGACTCCAGACGCCGCCGCAAGCTCCTCCTCCACAGAAGCGAGATCCGGCGGCTGCACCGCCAGGTCACCGAAAAGGGAATGACGTTGATCCCGCTCTCGGTCTACCTCAAGGGCGGCAGGGTCAAGGTCGAGGTCGGCGTCTGTCGCGGGAAGCGAACGCACGACAAGCGCCGCGTGATCGCCGAGCGCGACGCCGCCCGCGACATGGAGCGCGAGATCTCCCGCCGCAAGCGGGGCTCGGAGGAACGAGGATGAGGTCGAGGACTCTCGCACCACTGCTCTTGGCGATCATCGCGGCGTCCCTTCTCCTGAACGCCGGCGCGTCGAGTGCCGACGAGTACCGCCTCGTCTTCCGCGGCGAGCTGCGGGGCGACCAGGTCGGGTCGATCGAGGTCGGCGGGATGACCTACCTCCGACTGGCGGACCTCGCTCGAGCGTTCGGAGCGTCGCGCCACTGGAATCCCCGGACGCAGAAAGCGGCTCTGGCGATCGACGCGCGGCGGATCGTGATGGCCGACGGAAGCGCGTTCGTGTCGGTCGGCACGAGCACCGTCAACGTGACGCGCCCCGTCCTCGTGAGGGACGGCGAGGTCTGGGTGCCTCGGCCGTTCCTGACGAGGGCGCTCGGTCCCGGGACGAACTCGGACATCGAGCTCGACGCGGAGCGAAGCGTCATCGTCGTGACCCGGCTCGGAGCCAGGATCACGTCGGTCACCGTCGAGCAGAGGGTCGGAGGGACCGCGGTCGTCTTCGCTCTGAGCGACGCCGTTGCTTTCACGGCTGAGAACGCGCGACGGGGCTCGATCGACCTCCTCTTCGACGGCGCCGCGCTCGCGGACACTCTGATGGTACCCGAGGGAATCGGCCACATCTCCGAGATCTCTGTTCGGGAGATAGAGGCTGGGGTCGAGGCGACCGTCTCGGTCTCGGACGCCGTGCGGACGTACTCGGCCGTCTATAGGAGGAGGCCGCCCCGGGTAGAGCTTGTGGCGGAGGCCCCGGGCGGATCGGGGACCATCTTGCCGCCGCTCCTCGAGCCCAGGTCGCTCCTGCCGGACCCGGACGACATGTTCGGCGGCGTCGGCGGGGGCATCCAGACGGTCATGATCGATCCGGGCGGGGGAGGCCACGAGACCGGCTCGGTCGGACGAGGAGGTCTCACCTCCAGGGAGGCCAACCTCGCGCTGGCGCGCGAGCTCGGGGAGTTCCTGCAGGACGAGGGGTACTACGTGTTCATGACCCGGCACGGCGACACCCACCTCTCACTCAAGCGTCGAGCCGAGATCGCCAACCTCGCCGGCGCGAGCGTTTTCGTGAGCGTCCAGTGCGGGGCGCACATGAGCGGTGCGGTGGGCGGGTTCCGCGTCCTCTACTACGAACCGCGTCGCGGCGTGGCGCGCGCCGGCAGTGGAACCGAGCGCGGCGGCCTCGTTCGCCGTCACCGCGGACGCGAGCCCGCGCCCACGGACGTCCTCCTGTGGGGGAGGGTCCAGACCGAATACACGCGGGAGAGCCGCAGTCTCGCGAGGGCTGTACACGAGCGGATGGACGCCGCGATCGATCGTCCGGACCGCGGGGTGAAGAGGGCGAACCTGCTCGTTCTCAGCGGGTGCGCCATGCCGGCCATTCAGATCGAAGCCGGGTTCATCACGAACAAGACTGACGAGTCGCTTCTCTCCGACGGCGACTACCTCCGGGCCGTCGCGAGGTCGGTCGCTCAGGGTATCGTGGACTTCACAAGGGACAACGACTAGGGGGAGCCTGTGAGTCTCGCTCGCGTCAAGTGGATCGCCGTCATCCTCCTCATCGTGGTCATCGCGCTCCTCGTCGCGCTGTGCGACCGACAGCCCGCCGACCGCGTCGCCCGCGAGGGCGCCGTCGACGAGGAACTGGGCCCGGGCGTCCAGTCCGTGGCTCTCTTCTTCGCCGACCGCAGTGCCACCGGCATGGTGGAGGAGCGGCGAGAGATCGTGGTGGGAGAGGACAGGGTGTCTCGCGCGAAGCGGATCCTCGAAGAGCTCGCCCGAGGTCCGCACGAGAGCGGGGGAGTCAGGACCATCCCCGCCGCGACGAGCATCAACTCGGTCTTCTTCGACGACGCCGGTGGCGCGTACGTGGACTTCAGCGATGAATTCCTCGCGAACCACCCGGGCGGTTCGACCGGGGAGCTGTTCACCAGCCGCTCGGTCGTGTTGACGCTCTCGGGGAACTTCCCCGACGTCGAGACCGTGCAGTTCCTCGTCGAGGGAGACGAGATCGAGACGATCGCCGGACACCTCGACGCGAGCGCGCCGTTCGACGTGGCGCAGTATCGATGACCCCGCGGCGCGGGCGGAAGGAAGGCCACACTTGAGCGACACTGCATCGAGTCCCATCGGCGTGTTCGACTCGGGGATCGGCGGCCTCACGGTCGTCGCCGAGATCATGCGCCAGCTCCCGAACGAGGAGATCGTCTACTTCGGCGACACGGCGCGCCTCCCGTACGGCCCCAAGTCCGAGGAGACCGTGACGCAGTTCGCGATCCAGGACACGGAGTTTCTTCTCCGGCACGGAGTCAAGATGGTCGTCGTCGCCTGCAACACGGCCTCGTCGGTCGCGGTCGGCGAGCTCACGCGGCGGTACGACCTGCCCGTCATCGGCGTGATCGCGCCGGGGGCGCTGGCGGCGGTGTCGACAACGCTGACCGGGAAGGTCGGTGTCATCGGCACCGAGGGAACGATCGCCAGTCACGCGTACCGCCAGGAGATCACGAAGCTCGACCGGGACATCGAGATCAGCGAGGTGAGCTGCCCGCTCTTCGTGCCTCTCGCGGAGGAGGGGTGGACCGATCGCGAGGTGACGCTCGTCATCGCGCACGAGTACCTTACCCCGCTCCGGGACGCCGGTGTCGACGTGGTCGTCCTCGGGTGTACGCACTACCCGATCCTCAAGGGAACGGTCGGTAAGGTCTTCGGACCCACCGTGAAGCTGATCGATTCGGCCGAGGAGACAGCGCGGGAGGTCGCCGAGAGGCTCTCGTCGCTGGGACTCGTGAGGGAGCCGAATGACGCGCCCGAGCACCGCTTCTTCGTGAGCGACGTGCCTCACCGGTTCAAGGAGCAGGCCGAACGGTTCCTCGGCGCCCCGCTCCCGAACGTGAGTGTCGTGTCGGTCGACGAGCTGGCGGCCGAGTCCGGAAGGGTGGGGACGCAGTGAGACTCGTGCTCGCCACGCACAACGACCACAAGGTGACGGAGCTCTCGAAGATGCTCGAGGACCTCGACGTCGAGATCCTCTCCGTCCGCGACCTCCCGGACCTGCCCGACGTGATCGAGGACGGTGAGACGCTCGAGGCGAACGCCGTCAAGAAAGCGACGGCGATCTCCGCTGCGACCGGACTTCCCGCACTCGCCGACGACACCGGGCTCGAGGTCGAGCCGCTCGGGGGTGAGCCGGGTGTCTTCTCCGCGCGCTACGCCGGCCCCGGCGCGACGTACGACGACAACAACCGGAAGCTCCTCGCGGCGCTCGAGGGTGTTCCCGCGGAGCGGCGGCGGGCGGTCTTCCGGTGCGTGGTCGCGGTGGCACTGCCGGGCGGCGGCGTCCGCACTGTCGAAGGGCGCACGGCGGGGTCGATCATCGACGTTCCTCGCGGCCGCATGGGGTTCGGGTACGATCCGATCTTCCTTCCCGACGGGAGCACGAGGACGTACGCAGAGATGACTCAGACCGAGAAGAACTCGATCAGCCACCGCGGAAAAGCCGTGCGCGCGGCCCGCGGTCTCGTGGAAGAGCTCCTCGAGGACGCCTTCCGCGAGGTGCCCGACGATCCCCGAAATTGAGCGCCACGTCAGTTATAACACCTGTCTCCACAACGTGTTAGTCAATTCACGCTCGCCCTCTCCTGGGACCTTGCGCGGCTCCTTCCGCCCGTGCTAGAATGCCCCGTGGTGTTCCACACGCAGGGACTCCCGAAATGCGATTGGCCGACTTGGCTCTCTTCATGAAAGCCAGGTCTTCCATGTGGCCGCGGACCTCCCATTGGGCCGCGGCCACACTTTTTTCTCCCCAGAGGCTCGATCCCGGCGTTACGCGAGCCCTGCCGTCGCCGGGGCGGGCGACCCTTTCCCTTCCGGAGCGTCTAAATAGCTGTATACTACCGCAGTCCCCGCGCGGGGGCTTGGCGTGTGCTGCGAGCATGCCCGATCTTCGCGCGCCGACTGGCGGAGAGTCGGAGGGGTACATCATTCCTCCGCCATCGAGGGTGGGCCCATGAGTCTTCGTCCGACCAGATCGTCCCCACCGCCGTCGCAGCCGCTAGTCCGGGCTGCGGTCGCGGCACTCCTCGCGCTGTCGGCGTGCGTGGTTCCGCTCGAGACCCGCGCTGCCGAGACATCCGCGTCGACCTCGGCGGCGGAAACCTCCGGCGGCGGTCCCGAACCGTCCGCCGCGCTGCCGGCCGATCCGCTTCTCGAGGACTACGTCACCCACGCCGCCGAGGCG
Organism: bacterium; assembly: GCA_025774645.1. Classification (GTDB taxonomy): domain Bacteria; phylum Joyebacterota; class Joyebacteria; order Joyebacterales; family Joyebacteraceae; genus JALGVN01. Next base: position 10,643 of record JALGVN010000030.1, on the reverse strand, counting down.
AGCCCCTCGGTCCGCGCCGCCGAGGCGCGCTGGGACGCGGCCGTCGAGCACGCGTCGAGCGTCGGAGCGCTGCCGGACCCCATTCTCACGTACGGCTACTACATCGAGTCCGTCGAGACGCGCGTCGGACCTCAGGAGCAGAAGTTCGGCCTGAAGCAGAAGCTGCCGTGGTTCGGGAAGCTGTCCTCGAAGAGGAGGGCGGCCGCGGCCGGCGCCGACGCCTCGCACGAGCGCTATCGGGCCGCCAGGCTCGCGCTCGTCTACGACGTGACCGAGGCGTACTGCGAGTACGCCTATCTCGCTCGCGCCGTCGAGATCAGCGAGAGACGCCTCGGGCTCCTCCTCGGTCTCGAGGAGGTCGTCCGGACGAAGTACAGCGCGGGGTCGGCGTCGTACGCCGATCTCATGAAGGCGCAGATCACTCTCGCCAAGGCGGAGAGCGATCTCGACGCGCTCCGCGACCTGAGGGCTCCGCTCTCCGCGGCGCTCGCCGCCGTGGCGTACCTCCCCGACGAGCAGCTGCTCCCGTGGCCGACGGCGCTCCCGGAGCCCCGGCCCGTGCCGACGGGTGATGCGGCCAGGGCCGAGCTCGCCGAGTCGAATCCGGAGCTCCTCGCGAACGACCATGAGGTCGACGCAGCCCTCGCATCACTCACGTTCGCCGAGAGGAGCCAGTTCCCCGACCTCGTTCTGGGGTTCGATTACATCGTGACGGGTGACGCCGTGATGCCGGTCGACGACAGCGGGAAGGACCCGATCGTCGCGACGGCCGCGATCAACCTGCCGCTCTGGTTCGGCGCGACCCGCGCCGCCGTGAAGGAGGCGGAGGCGAGGCGCGCTGCCGCGCTCGAGACGCGTGACGATCTTGAGAAGAAGTTCGAAGCGCGTGTCGAGATGGCGCTCTACCGTCTTGGCGACGCCGAACGGAAGGTCGAGCTCTACAGCGCGCGGCTAGTCCCGATGGCGCGGCAGTCGCTCAGCGCGGCCGAGGCGGCGTACGAGGCGGGAAGCTCCGACTTCGACGCCCTCATCGCGGCGGAGGAGACGCTGCTCGAGTTCGAACTCTCGCTCGCGAGGGCACTCGCCGACCGCGCCCAGAGGGAAGCCGGCGTCGACCGACTCCTCGGGCGGGACCTCGCAGCGCCCGCCAGCGACACGGGGGAGGGCGACGACCTGGAGGAGAACAACTCATGATGATGCTCAAACGCATGGACGCACGCTTCGTCGTGCCGGTCGTGGCGGTGGTGCTGCTCATCGTGCTCGTCATCGCGCTCGGAGGCCGTCGCGACGGCGCTCCCGAAGCAGGCACGGCCGAGAGCGCGGACGAGATGCAGGCGACGACCTGGATCTGCCCGATGCATCCGCAGATTCGGCAGCCCGAGCCGGGCGACTGCCCGATCTGCGGGATGGACCTCGTGCCGATCGAGACCGAGGAGGAGGAGGACGAGGGGGAGCGGCGGCTGACGGTTTCGGAGGCGGGGCGGAAGCTCATGGAGATCCGCACGAGTCCCGTCGAACGGAAGTTGGTGGGTGTCGAGGTGCGGCTCCTGGGACGGGTCGACTATGACGAGAGCAGGGTCTCGCGGATCACCGCGTGGGTTCCGGGACGTCTCGATCGGCTGCACGTCGACTCCACCGGCGACGTCGTCGAGGCCGGCGACCCCATGGTCGACCTCTTCGGCCCGGCGCTCGTCGCCGCGCAGGAGGAGATCATCCAGTCGAGCCAGGCCCTGAGGAGGGCCGAGGAGCGCGGGAGCGAGTCGGCTGTGGCGTCCGCGTCGGCGACCCTCGAGGCCGTCCGCGAGCGGCTCCGTCTGTGGGGCCTCTCCGAAGAGCAGATACGCGGAATCGAGGAGCGCGGCAAGGCGGAGTCGCACGTCACGATCCTTGCGCCGTCGGGGGGGACCGTCATCGAGAAGAACGCGACCGAGGGGATGTACGTCTCGACCGGGACCGTCATCTACACGATCGCGGACCTCTCGGTCGTGTGGGTCGAGCTCGACGCGTACGAGTCCGACCTCGCCCTCCTGGCCGAGGGACAGCACGTGGTGTTCGAGGCTGAGGCCTATCCGGGCGAGCCGTTCGAGGGGAGGGTCGCGTTCATCGACCCGATCCTCGATCCCGCCACTCGGACCGTCACGGTGCGGGTCGAGACCGAGAACGCCGGCGGGAAGCTCAAGCCCGGCATGTTCGTGCGAGGAGTCGTCCACGCCATGCCGCAGACGCACGGCGACCAGGCGCCCCTCGTCATTCCGGCGTCGGCCGCGCTCGTGACCGGGAAGCGCGCGGTCGTCTACGTCGAGATCGTGGGGATGGACCGCCCGACGTTCGAGGGACGCGAGGTCGTCCTCGGAACGCGCGCCGGCGACTACTACGTGGTCGCCTCGGGACTCGTGGAGGGAGAGCGCGTCGTCACCGAGGGGAACTTCAAGATCGACAGCGCCCTCCAGATCAGGGCGAAGCCGAGCATGATGAACCCGGAGGGTGAGACCGCGCCTCCGGTGGAAGGACAAGGAGCGCACAGTCACTGACGCTCCACCAGGCCACGCGTGACGAGCGACGGGGCCGTGCCATACGAGCGGCGATCGTCTGGAGAGCACGTTGACCGATCCGACGAACGACACGAACGTCGAGGAGTCCGGGTTCCTGAACGGGATCATCGGGTTCTGCCTCAGAAACAAGCCCGTCGTCATCATGGTGCTCATCCTCGCCGTGGCGTGGGGGGTCATGGTCGCGCCGTTCGACTGGGACCTCGGCGGTCTCCCACGCGATCCGGTGCCCGTCGACGCGATCCCCGACATCGGCGAGAACCAGCAGATCGTCTTCACACAGTGGATGGGCCGCTCGCCGCAGGACGTCGAGGACCAGATCACCTACCCGCTCACCGTCTCGCTCCTGGGCCTGCCCGGCGTGAGGACGGTGCGGAGCTTTTCGTTCTTCGGGTTCTCGTCTATCTACGTCATCTTTGAAGAGGGCGTCGAGTTCTACTGGTCGCGAAGCCGCGTCCTCGAGAAGCTCGCGAGTCTGCCCATGGGTACGCTCTCGGACGGAGTCCGGCCGACGCTCGGGCCGGACGCGACCGCCCTCGGGCAGGTCTTCTGGTACACGCTCGAGGGGCGCGACCCCGAGGGGCGCCCCGCGGGAGGCTGGGACCCTCAGGAACTCCGCTCCGTCCAGGACTGGTACGTCCGGTACGGCCTGATGTCCGCCGAGGGAGTCTCCGAGGTGGCGTCGATCGGCGGGTTCGTGCGCGAGTACCAGATCGACGTCGATCCCGCAGCGATGCGGGCCCACGGCGTGACGCTTGAGAAGGTCCTGGATGCCGTGCGCATGTCGAACCTCGACGTCGGCGCGCGCACGATCGAAGTCAACCGGGTGGAGTACGTCATCCGCGGCCTCGGGTTCGTCGAGAGTACCGGGGATCTCGAGGCCGTCGTCGTCGCGTTGACGGAGAACGTCCCGATTCGCGTGCGCGACATCGCGACCGTCTCGATGGGGCCGGCGACGCGCCGCGGGGCGCTCGACAAGGACGGCGCCGAGGCGGTGGGCGGGGTCGTGGTCGTTCGCTACGGGTTCAACCCCCTCGCCGCGATAGGGAACGTACGCGAGAAGATCGCGGAGATCTCGCCCGGGCTTCCGAAGAGGACGCTCGAAGACGGCACGGTCTCGCAGGTCACCATCGTCCCGTTCTACGATCGTACCGTGCTCATCCACGAGACCCTCGGCACGCTGAACACCGCGCTCTCGCTCGAGATCCTCGTCACGATCATCGTCGTGCTCGTCATGGTGATGCATCTCGCCGGATCGCTCCTCATCTCCGGATCGCTTCCCGTCGTCGTCCTCCTGTGCTTCGTCGCGATGAGGATCTTCAAGGTCGACGCGAACATCGTCGCGCTCTCGGGCATCGCGATCGCGATCGGCACGATCGTCGACATGGGCATCATCGTCACTGAGAACATCCTGAAGCACCTCGAGCGGGCGGGTCCGGATGAGAGCCGGCTCGACGTGGTGAGGCGCGGCGCCACCGAGGTGTCGGGCGCAGTGCTCACGGCGATCTCGACGACCGTCGTGAGTTTCCTCCCGGTCTTCGCGATGACCGGTGCCGAGGGGAAGCTCTTCCGACCGCTCGCGTACACGAAGACGTTCGCGCTGATCGCGTCGGCCATCATTGCCATCACGGTCATCCCGCCGTTCGCGCACATGCTGCTGGCCCGTCGCCCGAGGGGGAACGGCGGGCAGACGATCGGTCACCTCCTCCTCGTCGTCGCGGGCATCGTGCTCGCGTTCGTGACGACCTGGTGGTTCGGGCTTCTGATCGCGCTCCTGGGGGCGCGGCACTTCGTGGCGTCCCGCCTCGAGAGGCGCGGGTTCACGCTCCCGTCGTACACGCCGCTCGTCATCGTCGGCTCTCTCGTCGTGATCGTTCTCACGCGGCACTGGCTCCCGCTCGGACAGGGCCGCGCGTTCTTCCCGAATCTCGTTCTCGTCGTGGCGATGCTCGGGATCCTGCTCGTCGGGTTCAGGGTGTTCATCCGATACTACGAGAGGATGCTGCGCTGGTGCCTCGAGCACAAGCGTGCGTTCATAGCGATCCCGATCGTGGTCATCCTCCTGGGCGGGATGTCGTGGGTGGGGTTCGACCGGCTCTTCGGGTTCATCCCCGCAGGACTCGGGAAGCTCGGCGTCCCGGAGACGCGGATCCGCGCGAGCGCGCTCTGGTCGGGTCCCTCGCACGCCTTCCCCGGGTTCGGCAGGGAGTTCATGCCGCCTCTGGACGAAGGGTCGTTCCTCTGGATGCCGACGACGATGCCGCACGCCTCGATAGGGGAGGCGATCGACGTCCTGCGGAAGCAGGACCTCGCGATCGGTTCGATCCCCGAGGTCGAGTCCGTCGTCGGGAAGATCGGCCGCGTCGAGAGCGCGCTCGACCCGGCCCCGATCTCGATGATCGAGACGGTCATCAACTACAGACCCGAATACGTCACGGACGAGCAGGGCCGGAGGTTGCTCTTCCGCTACGACAAGAGGGCGGAGGAGTTCGTCCGGGACGAGTTCGGGGAGCTTCTGCCCGACTCTCGCGGGCGCCCGTACCGGCAGTGGCGTCCCGAGATCGAGACACCGAACGACATCTGGGACGAGATCGTCCGCGCGGCGAAGATCCCGGGGACGACGTCGGCCCCGAAGCTCCAGCCGATCGAGACCAGGCTCATCATGCTCCAGAGCGGGATGCGGGCGCCGATGGGCATCAAGGTGAAGGGACCCGACCTCGAGACCATCGAGCGCGTGGGGCTCGATCTCGAGCGGCTCCTGAAGCAGGTTCCCGCCGTCAAGGCGGAGACGGTCATCGCCGACCGGGTCGTCGGGAAGCCCTACGTCGAGATCGACATCGACCGCGAGGCGATCGCGCGCTACGGCCTCCACGTGCGGAACGTGCAGAACGTGATCGAGACCGCGATCGGCGGGAAGAAGGTCACGACGACCGTCGAAGGAAGGGAGCGCTACGCGGTCAGGGTTCGCTACGCGCGGGAACTCCGCGACCAGCTCGAGACGCTGGGGACGATTCTCGTCGCGGCTCCCGGTGGGGTCCAGGTTCCTCTGTCGCAGCTCTCCGACATCCGCTACGTCCGCGGGCCGATGGCGATCAAGAGCGAAGACACGTTCCTCCTGAGTTACGTCACGTTCGACCGGAGACCCGGCTACGCCGAGGTCGACGTCGTCGAGATGTGCCAGGCGTTCCTCGACGAGAAGATAGAAGCGGGAGAGCTGGAGATTCCGGCGGGCGTGAGCTACCGGTTCGCCGGGAGTTACGAGAACCAGATCCGCGCCCAGAAGAAGCTCGCGGTGATCCTCCCGCTCGCGCTCTTCGTGATCTTCATGATCCTCTACCTCCAATTCAAGTCGGTCTCGACGACGCTCATCGTCTTCTCCGGGATCGCCGTCGCGTGGGCCGGCGGGTTCATCCTCATCTGGCTCTACGGGAAGCCCTGGTTCCTCGACTGGAGCGTCCTCGGGACGAGCATGCGCGATCTCTTCCAGATTCATCCCGTGAACCTCTCCGTCGCCGTGTGGGTCGGGTTCCTCGCGCTCTTCGGGATCGCGTCCGACAACGGCGTCGTGCTCGCCACCTACCTGGACCAGTCGTGCGCGAGGCGGGGGATCAGGTGCGCCGCCGACATCCGCGAGGCGACCGTCGAGGCGGGTGTCCGGCGCATCCGGCCGTGTCTGATGACCAGTGCGACGACGATCCTCGCTCTCCTTCCGGTGCTGACCTCGATCGGACGGGGCTCCGACGTCATGATCCCGATGGCGATCCCGTCGTTCGGCGGCATGCTCGTCGTGCTCCTCTCCGTCTTCGTGGTGCCCGTCCTCTACTCCTGGGTGCGGGAGAGGCCGCTCCCCGAGGAGGCGCCGCCCGGCAGCACCGCGGACTCGGACGATTAGATCCTCGGCACGTAGACCCTTGACGTGCCGGCTCCTCGTCGATATGATTGAGTACGACTCACCCTGCGGGGCGTCCGCGGTCGCAGTGCGGTCCGCTCGCTGAGCGGCACGTCGGAGGCACGAGCCTCCCGCCCCGGCCAAGCAAGAGAGACGTACCTCTGTTCAGCGCCCCCGGCGCGTTCTCGTGTTTTCCTCCGGGGGAGTTCGGACATGGATTCGCCGCGATGATATGGCCGCGAACGCGCGGCCTCGTGGAGTTGGCGTCCTGCAGAGGAGGAGGTGGATCGATGAGCGACAAGCAGAAGATCCTGATCGTCGACGACGATCCGGACATCGTCGAGGCCATGAAGGTGGTGCTCGAGAGCCGGAAGTACGACGTCTCCGTTGCCGGGAGCGGAGAGGAAGGCCTCGCGCTGGCAAAGAGCGTCAGGCCCAATCTGATCATCCTCGACGTCATGATGGAGACCGGCAGCAAGGGCTTCGAGGTCTCCCGCAAACTCAACGCGGACGAGGATCTCATGAAGGTCCCGATCCTCATGGTGACGGCCATCAAGGAGAAGACGGGCATCGGCTTCTCCCACGAGTCCGGCGACGACGCCTGGCTGCCGGTCGATGAGTACGTCGAGAAGCCGCTCAAGCCGGGCGAGCTCATCAAGAAGGTGGAGGCGCTCCTCAAGAAGAACCCCGCATGAACGGCACTCCCGAGGCGAACCTGATCCGGAGGGCCTACTGGTTCATCCGGATACGGTGGATCGCCGCCGGGGCCGTCGTCGCCATCACGTTCTTCGCAACGAGGGCGCTCCACATCCCGATCAGAGCGCCGGCGCTCTACGCCATCGCCGGCACGCTGGCGGCGTACAATCTCGTCTTCCTCATTCACCTCAGGCGCGTGACCGCGGGCCCGGAGCCAGTTCCGGCGTCGACCGTCAACCGGACGGCCGCTCTCCAGATCTCGTTCGACCTCCTGGCTCTGGGCGCCCTCGTTCACTTCTCCGGCGGCGTCGAGAACCCCTTCCTCTTCTACTTCATCTTCCACATGATCATAGCCGGCATCCTCCTCACGCGACGCGCGGCCTTCCTCCAGGCGGCCCTCGCCGTCTCGATCATCACGGCGGTCGCGGTGCTCGAGTACTCCGGCGCCGTGCCGCACCACTGCCTCGGGCGGTACGTCGGACGGACGCTCCACGACAACGCGCTCTTCGTCACCGGCGTCTCGTTCGTCCTCGCGTCCACCATCTTTGCGGCCGTCTACATGGCGACGTCGATCTCGTCTGCGCTCAGAGAGCGCGAGGCGGCGCTCGCGGCGACGAACGCGCTTCTGGTCGAGCAGGACTGCATCAAGAGCGAGTACGTCTTCAGGGTGACTCACGACATCAAAGGACACCTCTCCGCCATCCGCAGCTGCCTCGATCCCGTCGTCGAGGGAGTCACCGGTCCCGTCCCGCCGGAGCAGCTCAATCTGATCGACCGTGCGCGCCGAAGGAGCGACACGCTCCTGACGTTCGTGAAGGCGCTCCTCGAGCTCACGAGGATGAGACTGTCCAAGGAGATCGTGATGGACGCGTTCCTGATCGAGCACGCGGTCGAGAGCGCGGTCAGCTACGTCGAGGCGCGGGCAGCCACGAAGTCGATCGTCGTCGACCAGGCGATCGACGACACCGCCGGCTGGATCACGGGCGCCCGCGTGTACGTGGAAGAAACGATCGCGAACCTCCTCGCGAACTCGGTCAAGTACTCGCGGGACGGAGGCAGGATCGCGATCAGGGTCACGGACGAGGGGGAAACGGTCCTCGTCGAGATCGCGGACCGCGGCATCGGGATCCCGGAGGACGAGATCCCGAGGGTCTTCGACGAGTTCTACCGGGCGACGAACGCGCGCGCGGCCGAGAGGGACGGCACGGGCCTGGGTCTCTCGATGGCCAGGCAGGTTGTCGAGAGGCACGGCGGCGAGATCTGGATCGAGAGCCGCGAGGGGAGAGGCACCACCGTCAGCATGCGGCTTCCGAGGAACCCGCCCCGGGGGCTGTCTGTCGGGCCTGCGCTTGACTTCCAGAGGGGCGAAGCATATCATGAGGGTTCGGCTGGCCGGCGGGGCGTGGCGCAGTCCGGTTAGCGCGCCTGCTTTGGGAGCAGGAAGTCGGAGGTTCAAATCCTCTCGCCCCGACCATGCGCACGCGCCTGTAGCTCAGCTTGGATAGAGCAACGGACTTCTAATCCGTAGGTCGCTGGTTCAAATCCAGCCAGGCGTACCACATAGACGGTGGAAGTAGCTCAGTTGGTAGAGCCCCGGATTGTGGTTCCGGTTGTCGCGGGTTCGAGTCCCGTCTTCCACCCCAGGATCATTCGCGCTGTTCCCAGAGAGGCCCGCGTGCTTCCCCCGGAACAGAACGGCCCCTTCGGGGAGGATTCACTTGCGGCGCCGAGGGCCGCGGTGTTACCCTCTGCGGTGCTTTCCGGGCTTGGCCCGGGAGGCGAGGAGCCCCTGGTCGCGCCGTCCGCGAGATGGACGGCTTCAGGTCGGAGAAGACGACCCCGGAAGAGGATAGTTCTATGGCAGGCGGCAGAGGCGTCAACAAGGTCATCCTGATCGGCAATCTCGGACAGGATCCCGAGTTGAGATCGACCCCGAGCGGGACGTCGGTTGCGACCTTCACGCTCGCGACGAACGAGAGCTGGACCGACAAGGACGGTGCGAAGCAGGAGCGGACCGAGTGGCACCGCATCGTGGCCTGGGGGAAGCTCGCTGAGATCTGCGGCCAGTATCTGAGCAAAGGCCGCCAGGTCTACGTCGAGGGCCGGCTCACGACCCGCAGCTGGGAGGACCGTCAGGGCAACCAGCGGAAGACCACCGAGATCGTCGCGCAGAACATGCAGATGCTCGGCGGGCGTCCGGGTGGCGGCGGAGGCGGAGAGCAGTCCGGCTCCACGGCGGAGACTCCGGAGTTCCAGGCGGAGACGGTCAAGATCGAGGACGACGACCTCCCGTTCTAGTATCGACACCACCCCTCGACCGCATCGATCGCACGTCGAGCGGTTCGGGATCACTGCATCGACGTGCGCCCCTAGCTCAACTAGGCAGAGCAACTGACTCTTAATCAGTAGGTTGAAGGTTCGATTCCTTCGGGGCGTACCAGAAGTCGCGGGGTCGGGAAGCATCCCGACCCCGCGGTGCGTATCAGGCGGCCGCGGGGCACGGCCACGGCCACGGCCTTGCGGTCGCGCCGCTCTCCCGCCGCTCCCGCCCGGCCGCGAGATTGACAGGGCCGGACTATACGTCTAAGGTTGGCGCCCATGCACATCGTCTTCGTACACAGAGGGATGTTCCCGGAGCGCGTCGGCGGTACGTACACTTACCTCTACGACCTCGGCAGCAGGCTCGCGGCAAAGGGCCACGAGATCGACGTCATCGCGAGCACCCGCGAGCCGGACCCCGGGCCGCCGTATGAAGTCGAGGGGATGAAGGTCCACCGCTACTCCTTCCGTAAGATCCACCCTGTCTACAGCACGTTGCAGCACCTGAGCCGAAGCCGGAGGATCTACGAGTGCATCGCCTCGAGACGCCCCGTCGACATACTGAGTGTCAACGACTCCCAGCTGGGTCTCAGGGCCGCACAGAGCCCGCTCGGAAGGGCGGCCTGTCAGGTTCCGACGTTCCACGCCTCGGCGGCGCTCGAGTACCGGCTGAACACGGCCTGGCAGAGTGACGCCGAATCCTCTCCTTTCAAACGGGCCGTCTCGCGGCTTGTCGCTCCCGCCTACGAGCACTGGCAGCATAGGTTCGAGGCGCGTCTGCTGGGGATTTCCCAGGGTATCCTGGTCCTCTCGGAGTTCACCAAGAGCATCATCGAGGAGCTCTTCCCCTCGATCGATCCCGACCGCGTCCGCATCATACCGGGAGGCGTCGACAACGAGCGCTTCCGGCCGGCCGGCGACCGGGCAGCCGTTCGTCGCAAACTCGGGCTCGACGAGGGTGCGATCACGCTCATCACCGTCCGGAACCTGTCTCCGAGGATGGGTCTGGAGAACCTCGTCGATGCCATGGCATCGGTCGTCGCGAGCGACGCTGCGCGGGACATCGACATACGGCTCCTCATCTGTGGTGACGGGCTGCTTCGTGGCGCGCTCGCGGACAGGATCGGGATGCTCGGTCTCGAGGGTCGGGTGTCACGTCAGGGGAGGGGCAGCAGCGAGGATCTCGTTCG
>JALGVN010000195.1 GCA_025774645.1 bacterium | reverse complement strand
ATCGCGGTCGCGGCACTGCTGACCCCGCTGCCGCTCCACGCCGACCCGAGTCAGCGGGTCCTCAACGGTCACCGCTTCATGCCGACGGGGAACCTGCCGGAGCCATTTGTCACGTCGTTCGTGAGGAGCTCGACCGGAGGTGCCATCTTCGAACTCCCGCTTCTGAACATCGACATCGGAGGGGATGAGATCGGGCTGATCAAGGGGAATGTGCTCTACATCACGCAGGGGTTCGAGTACCAGCAGCGCGTGACCGACTGGCTTGCCATCCGCGCCAGCGGATCCGGGCTCGGGCGCGGCGGGATCGAGGGCTCGTCGATTCTGGCGCAGGGAGTCTCGTGGGGGTTCAGCGGGAACTTGGGGGCGACGGCTCGGCTCTGGCGCGGCAATACAGCCCAGCTCTCGGCGGCCGCCGACATCACCGGCGGGAGTCTCTGGGGCATCAACCTGATCGACTTCGTAGGCGACATCATAGACAACGGCTTCAGCGAAGAGTCCTCGGTCGTCGACGACGTGACGATAAGCTACCCCAGAGCGGGGCTGCGGGCGGCGTGGGCGCCCAAGCCGTGGCTGGGCTTCACAGGCTACATCGACGCCGGTTGGACGGAGTCCTGGGGGCAGAGTCACCAGACCGAGTCCACGTGGGCCGGCGGGGCGTCCGTGGGATTCGATTTCTCCACGACCGGCGGTCCCCCTGTGGGTCTCTTGGTCACTTACGAGGTCGACCCTTTCCTCCAGGGGGGGGATGACGCCACCACACAGCTCTCGGCGATCGGTGGAGGGATCTTCTACACCGGGAGGGAGGATCTCGGCCTGGGGTTGGAGATGACGGGAGTCAAGTCGCCGCAGGGCTACGACGACGAGGAGATGACGGTCATCGTCATCTCGACGGTCATGCACTACTACTTCTAGGCGCGAGTACACTCGTGGGTCAGCGGCAGGAGAACTGCCAGGCGGGCACTATCTGAGAAGCAGCACCTTCCGCGCCAGGGCATCGCTCTCGCTCTCGGCGCGGAAGAAGTAGATCCCCGAAGCGACACGGCGGCCGTTGTCGTTCTTTCCGTCCCACGCGATCGCGTGGCGGCCCGCCGTCCTCGATTCCTCATCCAGAACGACGCGAACGAGCCTGCCCGTGACGTCGAAGACGCGCACGGTCACGCGCGACTGCGTCGGGAGCTCGAACGCGAGCGTCGTCCGTCCGCGGAACGGGTTCGGCACGGCCGGGCCGAGTGCGAACCGCGAAGGCAGTCCCTCCACGCCGGTGCTGATTCCCCCCGCGTCCGACGGCTCGCTCTCGTTTCCCCCGACGTCCCACGCGGTCACGCGGTACCAGCACTCGGCCGAGGGCGGGTTCTCCTCGAACGACTCCGTCGTGACGAACGCGATCGGCTCGCCGAGCTCGAATTCCGGGACGGTGTCGCGGTAGACGGCGTAGCGGTCGAGATCCCCTTCCTCGTTCGGATCCCAGTTGAGCACGAGCGTGCCGCCCTCTCCGCCGCCGACGAAGAGGTTCGCGGGCCTCGCCGGAGCGACGTTGTCGTACGAGTAGCCACTGTCGGGCTGCGAGTCGAAGTAGACGACCGGCCGGCTCGTCATCGCGCGGACCGCGAAGGCCGACCAGCAGGTCCCTCCCGAGGCCGTCGAGTCGCAGAGCGTTCCGGCGACGAAGTTGTACTCCGGTTCTCCCGTCGCGGGGATGCTCTCGAGGAAGTCCCACTCCCCGATGGGCGAGCGGCCGCCACGGGTGGCCGGGGGGCGGCGATAGAGCGCGTAGCTCGTTGTGTACAGGCTGTCGCCCGCCGCGTCGTGGGCCGAGCGATACCAGCTTACCCTGACCCAGCCCCCTTCGTCGTTTCCGACGTCCCGTACTGCGGTGATGTAGGGCTCCTCGGCGTAGACCGCCACGAACGCGCCCACGAGGCCGCAGCCGGACGCGTCGGCGCACGGGGAGTCCGGGAGGAGGCGGTAGTCTCCGCCGTGTGCGTCGACGAAGAGCGGATCGGCCGAGAAGTTCCCTGAGAAGGTCGCCTGGTCGGCGATGCATCCCGCCCAGTCGCCGCCGGCGTTCCCGTAGATGTCGGTGCATGACACGATCGGCACGCTCGAGCCGACGCACGCGACGGCCTCGCCCTCGGTCCCGAACGCGATGATCGTGTTCGCGATCACCGGGGAGGAGTCCTCGAAGTAGAAGGTGCCTCCCGCGACGAGCGTGCTGGAGGTCACCTCGACGTCGGCTCCCTTGCAGACGATCGCTCCGCCGTACGATCCCGGCAGCGTGTCGGCGACGTTCCCCACGAACAGACACTCGTCGAGAACCGGAGTCGCGGAGACGCAGAAAATGCCCCCGCCGGCGTGCGCCGTGTTCCCCACGAACGAGGAGGAGTTGACCGACGCGTCGGCCATGTCGGTGAGGTACATGCCTCCTCCCGACCCACCGGTGACGTTGTCCGCGAAGCTGCAGTCGGTGAGCAGGGCCGGAGACGACGCGCAGAAGATCCCCCCGCCGAATATGGTCGCGTAGTTCCGCGTGAACGTGCAGTCCTCGAGCACCGGGATCGAGTTGACCGACTCGAGCCCGCCGCCCGCCGCTCCGAACGCGGAGTTGCTGTCGAAGACGCATCCGACGAACTGCGGCTGGGCCGAAGCACGGCACGTCACACCGCCCCCGCTTCCGGAGAAGACGACGTTCCCGTAGAAGGTGCAGTCGGTGACGATCGGCGAGGCGCCGTCGGCGCGGAGGCCGGCGCCGGCCCCGCTCGACTCGTTCGCCGTGAACGTGCATCCCGTGATCGAGACGTTCGACCACCCGGAGCAGTGCATGCCGCCGCCCCCGAAGAACCCCTCGTTCCCGGTGAAGGTGCAGTCCTCGAACGTCCCGTACGTGACGCTATCACACCAGACTCCGCCCGCCCCGTTGGTCGAGTTCGCAACGAACGAGCATCCTGTCACCGTGACCGTGGAGTACGCGCTGAAGAGGCCGCCCCCGTAGTCGGAGTAGTTGTCAGTGAGCGCGCACCCGGTCATCTGGAGGACGCACGCCCGGACGTGGACCGCCCCACCGTACCCCAGGTTGACCTCCGCGTGGTTGCCGGTGAAGTCGACGTCAAGGAACGTGAGGCCCGAGAACTCGCCGTAGACCGCGCCGCCCCCGTACCTGCGGCGGCCGGCGTCGGCGTCGTTCGCGTCGAAGAGGGAATACCTGACGATCGGGAACGAGGAGACGGAGCACAGGCCGCCGCCTACCTTCGCCGCGTTCGAGAGAACGGCGCAGTCGTGGATCCTCGGTGACGCGCCCCCGCGCACGAAGAACGCGCCGCCGCTGTCGGCGACCGCGTTCGTGATGGTGAACCCGCTCACGAGCGACGTCGTGTCCTCGCCGGAATGGAAGAAGAAGCCGCGGTGGAACTCCTCGGGGGTCCCGCCGCAGTCGATGAAGGTGCTGTCCCTGCCGATCGAGGAGAGGAGGGTGAGGTTCTTTCCGACGAAGTCGAGGTCGCGGTTCCCCGGGCCGGAGTAGATCCCTGGTGCAACGAGGAGCGTGTCGCCCGCGCTCGCGGCGTCGATGCCCTCCTGGATCGTGAGGTGGTCGCCTGCGCCGGCATGGTCGACGTGCACGACCGTCCCCGACGCGGTCGCGGCGGCGAACACGAGCACGAAAGCAAGGCACACCGTCACAAGACGGCTCACAGATGGTCCTCCAAGCGGAAGACGGAGCATCACCCCCTCACAGGATACCAATTGTAGCAAGTTTCTTGCTGAATGTCAATGATGACGCAGGAAGGGACGTGCAGGGGGGTCTGGAGACGCTCCTGGGCGTCCCGGGACGACTCCGGGGCGCTAACGATACAGCGCCTTGATCCCGCCCCAGGTGGTCTCGGCGTGCCCGCCGCCGTCGATACCGGTCGACGAGGGGCACCCGACGCCCCACGCTCCCACGCCGCCGCAGGAGGGGTTGTTCTCCCCTGCGCAGGGCGAGTCCTCGTGGAGCGTGTAGGCGAACTCGGGGTTGTGGTCCCCGCAGAAGAGAGGGTCCTGGGCGAAGTTCCCGTACGTGTCGAGCTGGTCCTCGATCGGGTAGATCCAGTCGCCGCCCTCGTTCCCGAAAACGTCCGAACACAGGAACCACGCGAACCCGTCGACCGCGGACCCGATCTCCGAGAACGCGATGATCGACTTCTCGAGGACCGCCGCCGCATCCTGGACCGAGCACCACATCGCCCCGCCGTGCACGCCGGTGTTCGCGACGAGCGTGCACCGGAAGAGCACCGGCGTCGACCAGAAGCAGTAGACCGCGCCCGCGTACTCCGCCGTGTTGCCGGACAGAGTGCAGCGCTGGAAGTACGGCGACGACCAGTCGAGGTGGAGCGCTCCGCCCGAGATCGAGGCCTCGTTGTCGGAGAACGAGCAGCTCGAGATCATCGGGGACGATTCGTCGCAGTAGACGGCTCCGCCCTCCTCGGCGTCGTTTCCCGAGAACTCGCAGCCCGAGAACGTCGGGTCGGAGGAGGCCAGATACACGGCGCCGCCGCGCCCTGCGGCCCCGTTGTGCCGGAAGTCGCAGTCGGTGACCGTGGAGTAGCACGCGTTCATCAGGAACGCGCCGCCGGAGTCGGCGGCACAGTGAGCGAACGCGCACTCCTCGATGGTCGGGGAGGAGCCCACACAGAGCATCGCCCCGCCGCCACCGGCCTTGAGGCCGTTCTCGACGGTGAACCCCCTGACGAGCGCCGCCGAACTCTCGCCGCCGTCGAAGATGAACCCCCGGTCGTGCCAGCCGCAGTTGACCGTGGTGAGGACCGCGCCCGCCATCGAGACGAGCGACAGGTCTTTGCCGTTGAACCTGATCGCCCGGTTCGAGGGACCCGCGTAGACTCCCGGCGCCACCAGCACCGTGTCTCCGGGGCTCGCGGCGTCGACGCCATCCTGGATCGTCTCGTGGTCGCCGCCTCCGGACCAGTCGACGGTCACCGTGGCGGCGCCCGCGGGGGCGCAGGCGGCGAGGCTCGCCGCGAAGATCGTGAGGATCGTGGGGATTCCGAGGGGCGCGAATCTGAGGTCGCGCTGCATGTCCGGCACCTCCTCTGGCTGGGGCCTCTTCATTATACCACCCGGGGACGGTTCGGCGGAGCGTTCTCGCGAGGCCTCCCGGGAGCCGCAACGCCGCCGCGAGATTTCCTGTGGTCGAGGGATTCAGGATGGTGTAGACTTGTCGGACTGAGCGTCCCCCCGGCCCTGCGCGGCCGCGTGGGGGCCTCTGTCGTACCGGCGGGAGAAACGGGCGCCGAGGCGCCACACCCGGAGACACGTCCGTACCATGAAGCTGCGCGGCGGCTACAGCGTCCACCTTGCGGGCAGACCCACGGCGGAAGTCAGGGACCTGCCCGCTCCCGAACGGCTCTATATCCCTCTCAGGAGCCGGCGCTTCACGTTCAGCCAGGTCGACGTCACCGAGGGCCAGAAGGTCGCCTGTGGTGCCGAGCTGGCGAAAGACCCCGGGAACTTCAACGTTCCTCTCCTCGCGCCGCATGCCGGGACCGTGCGGCTCGACGCGCACGAAGGGCACATCGTGCTCGATGACGTCGACGCCGCGGCCGGCTGTGCGGTTCGCGATCACGACGCGTTCTCCGAGCGCTCGAAGTACGATCCGGCCGTCGCCGAGTGGAAGAGGAGGATGCTGGTCGAGCTCGGCGCCTGGCAGTTCTTCGCCGACGCACACGCGGGCAACCCCCTCGATCCATCCGGCACTCCGAGCGCAATCCTCGTGACCACTGTTCACCTCGACCCCTACGTCGCGCGAGGCGACGTTCTCCTGCACGGGAGACTCGAGGAGTTCGCGCGGGGTCTCGAGCATCTGCAGAGCTTCCTCGAGTACCAACCGATCTACGTCGTGATACCCGACGTCAAGACCGAGCTCGGGAGCGCCGTGAAGGAGACGCTCCGCGGGCACGCCTTCGTGAACCTCGTCGCGGTGCCGCGACGCTATCCGTACGGGCACCCCGTGGTCCTCGCCAGACACATCGGGCTCCAGCCGAGTCTGGAGAATCCCATCTGGACGCTCACCACCGCCGGCGTCTTCGCGGTCGACCGCGTCCTCACGACCGGGACGCCGGCCGTCGAGAGGATCGTCTCCGTGGGCGGACCGGCGATCGACACGCCCACGCACGTGCGCGCCGTAGTCGGGCAGCCGATCCACGACCTGATCGGCGGGGACCGGCGGGACGATCGGCCCCGACCAGAAGGGACTCTGTTCGTAGTCGACCGCCCCGACCGTGCTCGTCGAGAACACGACCCGGCCTTTCCTCGGATGGGTGCGCCCGGGCTGGGGAAGTCGCTCCTACAGCAAGACGTTCGCGAGCGAGATCAGGACGGCGTTCCCCGAGAAGGTGAACACGGCGCTCAGGGGTGAGCTCCGCCCGTGCATCTCGTGCGGGCAGTGCGTCGACGTCTGTCCGGCCGGCATCATGCCGAACGTGCTGCACAAGTACATCTACGCGAAGGACATCGAGAGCACGATCGACACTCGCGTCGATCTCTGCTTCGAGTGCGGCCTCTGTTCGTACATCTGCCCTTCGCAGATCGATCTCAGGCAGCAGTTCATCGACGCGAAGAAGGCGATCCGAGAGGAGCTCGAGGCGCTCATCGAGGAGGTGGAAGAGTGAGGCTCGTCGCCAATCTTCTCGATCGCACGAGGCCTCTCTTCGAAGAGGGTCGCCGCCTGAACTTCTTCAAGCCGGTCTTCGACGCGGGCGACGCGTTCTTCTTCTCGCCCGTGACGACGACCGCCGTCGCGCCGCACGTGCGGGATCCTCTCGACGTCAAGCGGTACATGACGACGGTGATCATCGCGCTCATCCCGGCCACGCTCGCCTCGATCTACTTCTTCGGCCTCCGGATGATCCCGGTCTTCATCGTCTCGTACGCCGCCGGCGGAGCCGTCGAGGTTCTGTTCGCGGGGATCCGCAAGGAGGAGATCAACGAGGGATTCCTCGTCACGGGTCTCATCTTCCCGCTCGTTCTTCCGCCGGCGCTCCCGCTCTGGATGGTCGCCGTCGGCTGCGCGTTCGGCGTCCTGATCGGGAAGGAGCTCTTCGGCGGCACTGGCCGGAACCTCTTCAACGCGGCGCTCGTCGGGAGGGTCTTCCTCGGGCTCGCGTACCCTAAGGCGATGTCCGGCGCGTGGGTCGAGCCGGGCACCGGCCTCCTCGGACGAGCGACCGAGCTCACGGTCGACGCGGTCGCGTCCGCGACGCCGCTCGCGCTCGCGAAGGCCGGCGAGTTCGCCGCGATCCCGGACCTCCTCTTCGGGAGCGTGCTCGGAAGCGCTGGGGAGACCTCTGCCATCGCGATCATTCTCGGAGGGGTGTTCCTCGTCGCGATCGGCGTCGCGAGCTGGCGGACGACCGTGTCTTTCCTCGGGTCGTTCGCTGTCCTCTCGCTCGTCCTCCACGGGGGCGACGTCGGAGTGGTCAGCTGGCACATGCTCGCGGGCGGGCTTCTCTTCGGCGCGTTCTTCATGGCGACCGACCCCGTGACGAGTCCGATGACGAGCGCGGGCAAGTGGATCTACGGGATCATTATCGGAGTAGCGACGGCTCTCATCAGAAACCTCACCGGTTACGTGGAGGGCGTCACGTTCGCGATCCTCCTGGGGAACATCTTTGCGCCTGTTCTGGACGAGACCTTCATCGCCGCGAGCGTGAGGAGACTGCGTGAACAAAAAGCATAGCCTATACGCGGTCATCTACGCGCTCCTGCTCGGACTCGTCTGCGCCGCCATGCTCACGGGTGTCGACACGTTCACCGCCGACAGAAAGGCGGCCAACGCGAAGGCCGAGGAGGTCAGGAACGTCCTCGGCGTTCTGGGTGTTCCGTTCGACGCGGCGGCCCAGTCGGCCGAGCTCCTCGAGGTCTACGAGGCGAACGTCCGGACGCGCGAGCGCGGGGACCGCGAATTCTACGTCTACGATCACCCGACCGAGGGAACCCTGAACGCGACGCGCTTCGACGGACCGGGGCTCTGGGGACCCGTCGAGGGGTTCCTCTGTCTTCGCGACGACATGAGGACGATCTACGCGATCACGTTCTACAAGCACGAGGAGACGCCGGGGCTCGGAGGCGATATCTCGACTCCCGGCTTCCAGGACCAGTTCCGGGGGAAGGCGATCTCGACCCCCGCGGGCAGCGGGATCGCCATCGTCGGCGACGGGGCCGACGGCCCGAACGAGGTCGACGCGATCTCCGGCGCGACGATGACGAGCGACAAGGTCGAAGCGATGCTGAACGAGACGATCGACGACATCCTCGCGAGCGGCGAGGGGAGCTGACACGGTGGCGAGCAACGACCCTCAGTCCTGTACAACCTGCGCGCTTCCAGGCGGTCCGTGCGGCGGCAAGGGCATCGCGACGCTGAAGGACGGCGTCTGGGCACAGAACCCGATCTCGATCCAGATCCTCGGGATCTGTTCGGCTCTGGCGGTCACGAACCGGCTCGAGAACTCGCTCGTCATGGGCGTCGCCCTCATCTTTGTCTGCGTCGGGTCGAACCTGTTCGTCTCGCTCCTCAGGAACGTGACGCCGAGGCGCATCCGGATGATCGCCGAGGTCGCCATCATCGCCACGTTCGTGATCGTCTTCGATCAGATCCTCAAGGCGTACTACTGGGAGATGTCGAAGCAGCTCGGTCCGTACGTCGGTCTCATCATCACCAACTGCATCGTCATGGGCCGCGCGGAGGCGTTCGCTCTCCAGAACCGGCCGGTCGTCTCGATAGTCGACGGCCTCGCGAACGGGATCGGGTACGCGATCGTGCTCGCGCTCATCGGGTTCTTCCGGGAGCTGGTCGGCACGGGCGCAGTCTTCGGGCACGTCGTAATGCCGGAGTGGTACGTCCCGAACCAGCTCGCGATCCTGGCGCCGGGCGCGTTCGTCGCGCTCGGGTTCCTGATCGCGCTCTTCAACGCGCTCTCCGGCGCGAACGAAGAGGATGAGGGGACCCAGCCATGAGCGAGCTCTCGCCGTTCGTCATCCTGATCGCGGCCATCTTCACGAACAACATCCTGCTCGCGAACTTCCTGGGGATGTGTTCGTTCCTCGCCGTCTCGAAGCAGATCGAGACCGCCGGGGGACTGGGTGCGGCCGTCATCTTCGTCATGACGGCCACGACGGCGATCAACTACGGCATCTACCACCACGTGCTGGTTCCGCTCGAGCTCACGTACCTCTCGTTCATCGTCTTCATCGCGGTCATCGCCGCGTTCGTCCAGTTCGTGGAGATGTTCGTCGAGCGGTTCAGCCTCGGGCTCTACCACGCCCTCGGCATCTTCCTCCCGCTCATCACCGTGAACTGCGCGATCCTCGGTGTCTCGCTCTTCATGATCATCCGCGAGTACACGTTCTGGCAGTCGGTGGCGTTCGGGTTCGGAGGCGGACTCGGGTGGACGCTCGCGATCGTCCTCATCGCCGGGCTGCGGCAGAAGATGCGCTACTCCGATGTTCCCGTTCCGTTCCGGGGCGTCGCGATCGCGATGATCATCACGGGCGTGATGGCGATGGCGTTCATGGGCTTCGCGGGAATGGTAAGGATCCAGTAGGGGAGCGGCGCGCTCGCGCAGGCCTCGCGCCTTGCGCGCACTCGGCGCAACAGGGAAACGATGATCTTCCTTCTTCCGATACTCGTCTTCTGCGGACTCCTGGTCGGGCTCACCATCGCCCTGACGGTGGCGGAGCGCGTCCTCATCAACTACGGCATCTGCAAGCTCGACATCAACGCCGGCGACCGCGAGTTCGAGGTCGACGGCGGGCAAACGCTCCTGTCGGCGCTGAACGAGGTGAAGGTGTTCATCCCCTCGGCGTGCGGCGGACGAGGTTCGTGCGGGCACTGCAAGGTCACCGTCCTCGAGGGAGGCGGGCCGGTCCTCCCGACCGAGACCCCGTTCCTCACGCGCGTCCAGGTGCGGCAGGGCGTGCGCCTCGCGTGTCAGGTCAAGATCCGAGAGGACATCAGGATCAAGGTTCCGGAAGAGATCCTGAACGTCAAGATGTTCGCCGCGAGTGTCTCGAAGACGCAGCTGCTCACGCACGACACCGTCGAGGTCCGCTTCCGTCTGGACGAGCCCGCGGAGATCGAGCAGCGCCCCGGCCAGTACGTCCAGCTCCAGGCCCCGTCTCCCGAAGGACCCGTCTACCGGGCGTACTCGATCAGCTCGCCCTCGTACGAGAAGAACGACGTCGAGCTCATCGTGAGGCTCGTCCCCGGCGGCGTCGGCTCGACGTACTGCCACAACCTCTCGGTCGATGACCCCGTGATCTTCACCGGTCCCTACGGGGAGTTCAGGGTGAACGAGGACCCGGAGGTCGAGATCATCTGCGTCGGCGGCGGCTGCGGCATGGCGCCGATGAAGAACATCATCTACACCGTCTACGACCGGTGGCCCGACAGGAAGCTCTGGCTCTTCTTCGGAGCGCGGACGACGAAGGACGTCTTCTACCTCGACGAGCTCAGGGAGCTCGCGAAGAAGCACCCCAACCTGAAGGTCATCTACGCGCTCTCCGATCCTCTCAGCGAGGATGAAGATTGGGACGGGGAGACCGGGTTCATCCACCTCTCGGTCGACAAGCACATCGACAAGAGCGAGGAGTACCGCCAGGCGTTCCTCTGTGGTCCTCCTCCGATGATCGAGGCCGTGATGAAGGTCCTCGACGACAAGGGTTTCAAGGGCAAAGACATCTTCTACGACGAGTTCTAGAGGAGGCGTCTCATGTCGGTCACGACTGTTGCCTGCGTCCTGAGGCGGGCTTCCGATTTCGAATGCCTGCTGATGGACTACTACATGAGCCTCGCGGAGCAGACGCACCGCGAGGGGGTCAGGCTTCTCAGCGACTACATGGCCCGGCACAGGCGGCGCCTGCAGGAGGCGCTCTCGAGGTTCCCGGGCGACACGTACAAGCGGATCTCCGTG